>CAZSUQ010000360.1:0-5849 GCA_964609935.1 uncultured Thermodesulfobacteriota bacterium
GAAAAAGGATTCCGAAAAAACCTTCCGAATATCCTGACGATCTGTCGTATTGCTGTGGTGCCTCTTTTGATCGCCCTCCTGTTCTTCCATACCCCCTTGCCGCGGGCGATCGCCGCGCTTCTGTTCGTACTCGCATCCATCACCGATTACCTCGACGGATACCTGGCCAGGAAATACAATGTCATCTCCTCCATCGGAAAGCTGCTGGATCCCATGGCGGACAAGCTTCTCATCACGTCCGCCTTGATCATGCTCATCCCGGAGGAGGCAGGGGGTGTGCCTGCCTGGATGGTGGTGATCATTCTAGGAAGGGACCTCATGGTGACGAGCCTCCGAGGTGTTGCCTCTGTGGAAGGGGTCGTGATTCAGGCAGAGGAACTGGGTAAGTTCAAAACCATCCTGCAGATCTTTGCCCTGACCGGGCTGATCCTGCATGACTCTTACGTTTCCATCGATTTTCATCTCGGTGGAATGTACTTCCTCTGGGCCTCCCTCCTGCTGAGCATCTGGTCCGGGATTTCCTACTTTAGCAAGTTCTGGTTTACCGTGGTGAAGTCATGACCCATTCCCGGAATCCAGCCATGAAAGCGCGCTCTGAAAACGACAAAGAGAACAAGAGCGACAGGATACGGCCGGGTCCCCCCGAAGACCTCGAGAAGAAGCTGGAATACACCTTCGGCAATGCCGGCATCCTGGAGGAGGCCCTTACGCACCGTTCTCTGTTGAACGAGATCGATGCCACCCACCGGCGTGACAACGAGCGGCTGGAATTCCTGGGAGATTCCGTACTCGGATTCCTCATCACGGATTGGATCATGAGCCTTTTTCCGGATGAGCAGGAGGGAGAACTGACGAGAATCCGTTCGGCACTGGTAAAAGAAAAGAGGCTGGGTGAGGTCTCCCGAAAGCTGGATCTCGGGCACTATCTCCACCTGGGCAAGGGGGAGGAGCAGATGGGGGGGCGCCGGAAGCTGTCGGTTCTTGGCAATGCCTTCGAGGCGATCGTGGGCGCCATTTATCTGGATGGAGGGATCGGCGAGGCCCAGGCCTTTGTTCGCAGACAGTTTCAGCCGTTTCTGGAGAAAACAAAAGGGGAGCACCGCATTCTGGCCGATCCAAAGACGCAGCTTCAGGAACTCCTCCTGGCCCTGCTGCGTTCCCCGCCCGTCTACAAGGTGGTTGAGGAGTCTGGGCCGGACCATGAAAAAACGTTCGTCATGCAACTTCAGGTGATGAACCTGGTTCTGGCTACCGGGAAGGGCCGGAGCAAGAAGGAGGCGGAGCAGGAAGCGGCGGAACACTTCTTGAAGGAGTTGGAGAAAAACCCCTTCGGCATGCTCTGAATTACATCCTTCCCAGGGACTTTCTTTTTGACCTTCCGAACGACCAGGGGATATCCGGGAAACGAGTTATGTGCGCAAGCGTAAACGCCTCATGGATTGCACCGATCTTCCTGCCTCACCTCGGCTGTCCTCACCGATGCGTGTTCTGCAACCAGAATCTGATTGCTTCCTCTGCATCCCCACCCACGCCGAAGCAGGTTTCCCGGAGGCTGGAGATCCTTTTTCGATCTCGCAAGCGTGACATGGGGAAACAAAGGCAGGTCGCCTTTTACGGCGGGAGCTTCACCGGGATGGATCCGGCTCTCCAGGAGGGCTACCTCGAGGTGGCCGGTGCGTTTGTCCGAAGGGGGCTGGCGGATTCGATTCGTGTCTCTGCAAGGCCGGACGAACTGTCTCGGAAGCAACTCCACTTCCTCAAGACATTGGGCGTCAAGACCGTTGAGATCGGGATCCAGTCCCTCTCGGACAGGGTCCTGGAGGCGAGCCGAAGGGGGCATGCGGCCCGGCATGCCATGGATTCGATTCGAGCGGTCAAGGCGATGGGACTGGAGGCGGGCGCCCAGATCATGGTGGGGCTTCCGGAAGACACAGGGTCAGAAAGCATGGAAACGGCGGCGCTGCTCTGCGGGCTCCGGCCACACTTTGTGCGCATCTACCCTCTGGTTGTCTTCCGGGACACCGAACTTGCCCGGCAGATGGACAGAGGAGCATACAACACATGGAGCCTGGACAGGGCCGTGGAGCTTTGTGCCCGAATGCTGGAACGGTTCGAAGGGGCGTCCATCCCGGTCGTACGCATCGGCTTGCAGAACGAAGCGGGAATGGAGGGCGATGACGGCGCTGTCCGGGCAGGGCCCTATCATCCGGCATTCGGTCACCTGGTCAAGGCACGCCTGTTCTACAGGAAGATGTTCCTTGCCTTGCCGCGAAACGCTTCCCCGAACAGGGAGATCTGCTTCAAGATCCATCCCCATGATCGGCCGCTCCTGGCTGGACACGGAGGAAACAACCTTGAGAGGCTCAGGCAAAGGCTCGGGGACAGGACGATCCGGATCCTTGAAGACAGGGACCTGCCGAGGGGGCATGTGGAATGTCTGTGTCAATGAACGGTCCGGACTTCCGATCCGGGTTCGTGGCCATCGTGGGCAGACCCAATGTGGGAAAGTCCACCCTGGTCAATGCCTTCCTTGGGGAAAAGGTGGCCATCGTTTCGGACAAGCCGCAGACCACAAGGAATCGGATCCGCGGGATCCTCACCGAGGACGGGTACCAGGTCGTGTTCATCGATACGCCGGGCATTCACCAGGCCCGGGACGAGATCAACCGGCTCATGGTCAAAAGGGCCCTGGCCACCTTTGAGGAAGTCGACCTGATCCTGTTCCTCGTGGAGCCGTCGGGCGGCATCGGCAAGGGCGATCGATCGGTAGCCGCCTACATTGATGGCGTGGATACACCGGCCTTTGTCCTCGTGAACAAGATCGACAAGGTGCACGGGGAGGAAAGAGAAAGAGTCGTCCGGCAATTCAAGGAAGGATTTCCCGGCAAAGAGATTTTCACCGTCTCCGCCCTCAAAGGGGAGGGTGTGTCGTCGATTCTACAGAACGTGGTCAGTCATCTGCCGGCCGGGCAACCCTTCTTCCCTACGGATCAGTTCACCGACAAGCCCGTTCGCTTCCTCTGCGCTGAATTGGTGCGGGAGAAGGTTTTCCACTTCACGGGTGAAGAGATCCCCTACGCGGTGGCCGTTGAGATCGTATCCTTCAAGGAGCCGCTCGAGGGCTCCTCGTCGCCCATCTTTATCGATGCCAACATCCACGTGGAGCGCCCTTCACAGAAGGGCATCCTGATCGGGAAAAAGGGACAGATGCTCAAGCGGATCGGCACTGTCGCGCGACAGGAGATGGAAGGTCTTTTGGACACCCAGGTTGTATTGAAGCTCTGGGTGAAGGTCACAAAAGGATGGAGAAATGACCCGAAAAGCCTCCGATGGCTCGGATACCGGTAATTCGTCCGGACAATCCAAGACCTCCGAGCCCCGGGCCCACCGGAATCATGAGGATCAAAAGGGGCCCTCTCCTCGCGGAGGCCGCCTTCCACTGGTGGCCATCGTCGGTCGTCCCAACGTGGGGAAGTCCACCCTTTTCAATCGAATGGTGGGCCGGAGAAAGGCCATTGTCCAGGACACCCCGGGCGTCACCAGAGACAGGATCTCCGGAAGGGTGGACTGGGGGGAGGTTTCTTTCGGAATCCTGGATACCGGAGGCATGGACCCGCTCTCCCCGGAGAAGGAACTCACCGGGAAGATTCGCAGCCAGATCGAAAAGGCATTCGAAGAGGCGGACCTCCTCCTGTTTTTGCTGGACGGACAGGTGCCCGTCCACCCGCACGACCTCGAGATCGTCAAGATCCTGCGCAGGACGGACAAGCCCATCGTGTGTGTCGTGAACAAGATCGATGCCAGACAGCATGAAGCCAACGTCTACCCCTATTACGATCTCGGGCTGGACCCTCTCTTTCCCATCAGTGCGGAACACGGCATCGGGATGCCCGACCTCCTGGACCACATGGTCCTCCATCTGCAGGGGGGAGCGGATGGGGAGACGGAAGAGAAAGAAGAAGGCGCCGTCAAGGTGGCTGTTCTCGGAAGACCGAACGTGGGGAAGTCGACCCTGGTCAATACGCTCCTGGGAGAGGAGAGGCAGCTCGTGGACGCGATGCCCGGCACCACGCGGGATGCCGTGGATACAAGCCTGACGAGGAACGGGAAGGACTTCGTCCTCATCGATACGGCAGGGATTCGCAGAAAGGGGAAGGTCCGCGTGGCCGTGGAGAAGTTCGCCGTCATCAAAGCACTCCAGAGCCTGGACCGGTGTGATGTGGCCCTTCTGCTCGTGGATGCGGAGGAGGGGGTCACCGACCAGGACGCCCACATCGGAGGGTATGTCCTGGATAAGGGGAGAGGGATCGTGGTCCTGGTCAACAAGTGGGATCTCGTCAAAGATTCCGTTCGCTGGAACGAGGCCTTCGTCCGGCGGGTCCGGGACGGACTCCCTCACCTCGGCTTTGTGCCGATCCTTCCCATTTCGGCTCGCACCGGATACAATGTGAAGAAGGCGCTTCAGGTGGCGAGCCGGGTGGCGAGCGACCTGCACACACAGGTTCCCACCGGCGCCCTGAATCGACTCCTGGAGGAAGCGGTGAAAAAGCACCCACCGCCTTCGGAAGGAACGCGGCTCAGGAAGCTCAAGTACATCACGCAGATCAAGAAAAGGCCGCCGACCTTTCTCCTGTTCACCAACATCTCCAGGGAGGTCCACTTTTCGTATCAGCGGTTCCTCATCCGGCAGATCCGATCCCGTTTCGGATTCGAGGGGGTGCCGATTCGCCTCGTCTTTCGGAAAGAGCGCTGACAGGAGGCGGGTGGAAAGGATCGAGACAACAGAGATGGGAAAGCTTGCGTTCCTCTGGGAGGTCATCCGAAAGGTCTGGCAGGCCTACTGGCGGGACGAATGCCTGATCCTTTCCGCTGCCATCTCCTTCTGTGCCATCTTCTCCGTCATCCCGTTTCTTCTCCTGCTGTTCGTCTTCTGGGGGATCTTTGTCGGATCCTCGGACATGCTGTACACCCAGATCGTACAGTTCGCCAAGACCTTGGCTCCGGACATCAGCTACGAGGTGCTCGAGGACATCAAGACCGTGGTGGAACACCGAAGCGCGCTGGGCTGGGTTGGCGGGCTGTTCCTCATCTGGATCTTCGACGTGGTCTTCTACTCCATTGCCCATGCCTTCGACAGGATCTTCGGGGCCGGAAAGAGGAGAAGATACTACCGGATGAAGATCGCCTCCTTTGCCGCCCTGCTCATGACCTGTGCCGTGGTCTACTTCTTCATCCAGCTGGCGGTTCTGGCCACTGCCATTCGCAGCACGAACTTCATGATCGGGGGGATCGACCTGAGCTTCTACGTTGCCAAGAGCCTCTCCTTTCCCTCCCTCGTGTACATGTTCCTGATACTCATGTTCACCGTCATGTTTCGCATCATGCCCACCACACAGGTCCGACTTCCCTTTGCCCTGCTTGGCGGGGTCCTCTTTGTCAACCTGTGGTACGTTGCAAAAATCGCCTTCCATTGGTATGTGGAGAACATCGCCGTTTTCAACATCATTTACGGCACCCTGGGGACCCTGATCGTGGTGGTTTTATGGATTTATTACTCAGCCAATATCCTGCTCCTCAGTGCCGAATGCATCTCCGTGGGCCAGGACCTCTGGGAAAAGAGAACCCTTGACAAGGCAGGCCCGGAAGGCTAGCCTCGTGGCGTGACCTACCCCCGGTTTTTCCAGGCAAGATTCCTCCGGGAAAAAAACTCTTCAAGCGATCGTTGAACCGCCTCTCGGGGCGGCGCCAGATTCGGGCTGGTCCATACAGAAAGACCTCCGGAAATGCCGGAGGATTATCCTGGATTATGCGGGAGGAATGCTGAAAAGCTACTCGCAATTCCTTCAAAT
>CAZSUQ010000361.1:0-5835 GCA_964609935.1 uncultured Thermodesulfobacteriota bacterium
AATTTTAAAGTGTAAATTGAGAGTAAGAAGTTATTTGGAGTAGATATGAGTCCTGAACAAAAAGCCAGGGTGGTCATAGACAAACAACTCGACCAGTGCGAATGGAAGGTCCAGAATCATAGGGACATGAACATTTATGCCGGCCTCGGTGTTGCTATCCGTGAATTCCCACTGAAAACGGGCTCCGCAGATTACATGCTCTACGTCGATGGCAAAGCCATCGGTGTCATAGAGGCCAAGCCGGAGGGCCATACACTTGTAGGAGTTGAAACTCAATCCGCTAAATACACTGCTGGCCTACCGGATATTCTTCCCCATTACCACATCCCGCTTCCCTTCGCCTATGAGTCAACCGGAGCAATCACCCAGTTTACGAATGGATTGGATCCTGATCCTCGTAGCCGAGAGGTCTTTATTTTTCATCGGCCCGAAGAGCTATTGAGGCTGGTGAATCTTGACAACCAACTACGCGGCAAGCTGCGAGAATTGCCACCGCTTAATGAAGAGGGCCTGTGGAAAGTCCAGATTGGGACGATAAATAACCTGGAGCGTTCATTGTCAGCGGGCAGGCCTAAAGCACTTATCCAGATGGCAACTGGCAGCGGAAAAACTTACACTGCCTGCTCCTTCTGCTATCGCTTAGTAAAGTTTGCCAAGGCGAAACGCATACTTTTCCTGGTGGACCGGAACAACCTGGGCAAACAGGCCTTGACCGAATTTCAGCAATACATTAGCCCCTACACCAACTATAATTTCAGTGAAGAATACAACGTCCAGCGGCTTACGAGCAACTCCATAGCTGGCGCGAGCAAGGTTGTCATAACCACGGTTCAACGGCTGTATTCGATCTTGAAAGGCGAGGATGAATTCGAGGAAGAAAACGAAGAAATATCGATGTTCGAAAGCGGATCCCCTCTGGTCAGGGAGCCTTTACCCGTGGTCTACAACGAGAAAATCCCTATCGAAACCTTTGATTTCATAGTTGTGGATGAATGCCACCGCTCAATTTACAATGTTTGGCGCCAAGTCATTGAATACTTCGATACCTTCTTAATGGGCTTGACCGCAACGCCCACAGCGCAAACCATTGGCTTTTTCAACGGAAACATCGTGCAGGACTACTCCCATGAAAAGGCCGTAGCCGACGGTATCAACGTGGGCTATGACGTCTACCGAATTCGTACTGAAATCGGTTCCGACGGCGCGACACTTCTGAAATCGACTGGTATGTTTGTGCCCCACCGAGACCGCAGAACTCGGAAAAAGCGTTTGGCCGAGCTTGACGACGACTTGACCTATACCGCCAATCAGCTCGACAGGGATGTCGTCAACGAAAGCCAGATTCGACTGGTAATCCGAACGTTCAAAGATAAGCTGTTTACCGAGATGTTTCCAGGCAGGACTGAGGTCCCGAAGACGTTGGTATTCGCCAAGACAGACCTTCATGCCGATGACATCGTCAAGGTGATGAGAGAGGAATTCGGCAAAGGAAACGACTTCTGTCAAAAAATCACCTATCGCACTACTGGAAAGAAGCCAGATGAGTTGCTGAACGAGTTCAGAAATTCTTTCAATCCACGCATCGCCGTGACGGTGGACATGATTGCCACAGGAACAGACGTCAAGCCTCTTGAATGCCTGCTGTTCATGCGAAACATCAATTCTGCATCTTATTTTGAACAGATGAAGGGTCGAGGCACCAGGGTCATCAAATCTGACGATCTGATGGCCGTGACTCCCGACAACAAGCATAAAACCCGATTTGTCATAGTGGACGCGGTCGGTGTCTGTGAAAATGACAAGACACACTCCAAGCCGATAAATCGGAAGCCATCGGTTTCATTGGAAAAACTCCTTCAAATGGTTGCTCAAGGGGTTGTCCATGCTGACGTGGTTTCAACGCTCGCTGGCCGGCTGTCCCAACTCCAACAGGAAGTTGACACGCAGGCAGAGCAGGAAATCGCTTCGGTGGCAAATGGCCAATCCCTTGTCGACTTGACTACAGGGCTTTTGAACAGCATCAATCCAGATAACAATGAAGCTAAAGCCCGTGAGATGTTCAGCGTGAAAGAGGGTCAGGAGCCGACAGAAGAACAACTTGACCAAGCCGAAACAGCCAGTATGACCGAGGCATTGAAACCCTTGCACAACCCTAAACTCCGCAAGCTGATACTGAAAATAAAGGCGTCCCTTGAACAGGTCATTGATGAAATCACACAGGATAAACTTGTTGGCGCAGGATTTGATGCTGCCGCAAAGGACAAGGCCCGCTCCAAGTTAGAGGACTTCCGAAAGTTCCTTGATGAAAACAAGGACGAGATAGAAGCTCTTCAAATCCTTTACAGTCGGCCGTATCGGCATGATCTGCGGTACGATCAAGTCAAAGAGTTAGCGGCTGCCCTTGAGCGCCCTCCGCTTTCCCTCCCTGAGCCCGAAAACAGCCTGTGGCGCTTGTATGAAGCCGTGGAGCCTGACCAGGTGAAGGGCAAGGGTGGCAACGCTCTGGTTGACTTGATCGCTATTGTGCGCCATGCTCTCGACCCTGCCCTGCCATTGGTGCCGGTGGCTGCGACCATTGATGAGCGGTATGTGGAATGGCTGGCAGGAAAAAAGGCGGAGGGGATTGATTTCAGCTCAGAGCAGATGAAATGGCTTGATGCCATCAAGGACCACATCTCTAACAGCTTGAAAATCGACCAAGACGATTTCGAATACGCACCGTTCAACAATATGGGTGGGATTGGCAAGGTTTACCAGCTCTTCGGGGAAGAACTAATGCCTATCATTGATGAGCTAAATGAGAGGTTAGCGGCGTGAATGTCGATAATAAAGAATTACCGAAAGGCTGGGTTTTTTGCCAATTTAGCTATTTGGTAAAGATTATTCGTGGTGTATCATATAAAAAAAACCAATCATCACTCACTGTATTCGTTGGAAGCGTGCCAATTTTGAGAGCTACAAACATCAATGGCGGAATCAATTTTAATAATTTGGTTTATGTACCCAATTCTTGTGTTTCAGAAGAGCAACTTCTTCAGGTAGGAGACGTCATTCTGGCAGCTTCAAGTGGCAGCAAAAATATTGTTGGGAAAGCTGCCCGCATCAATGAGGCATGGGAAGGCTCTTTCGGTGCTTTCTGCTATGGCATTCGAGTTAGAAAAAACATAAACAGCAAATACGTCGGTTTTTTTCTCCAGACAACTGATTATCGAAATACGATTTCTAAATTATCTGCAGGTGTAAACATTAACAACATAAAGAGGCAGCACCTTGAGTCGCTTATACTTCCGCTTTCACCGTCTCCTGAACAAGACCGCATCGTTTCCAAAATCGAAGAACTATTTTCCGAGTTAGATGCTGGGGTCGTTGCCTTAGAGCGGGCTAAAGCCAACCTGAAACGCTATCGCGCTTCGGTCCTTAAATCAGCGGTGGAGGGCAAGCTGACCGAAACTTGGCGGTCTGAAAATCCCGGCCAGGAGCCAGCATCGAAACTACTTGAACGGATTCTGGTTGAGCGCCGGCGAAAGTGGGAATCTGAAACGCTGTTAAAGTACGAGGCGAAAGGGCAAAAACCACCAAAAAATTGGAAGAACAAATACAAAGAGCCAGTCAGCCCAGACACTTCTCACCTTCTTGATTTGCCAGAGGGATGGTGTTGGGCAACTGTTGACCAAGTGAGCCATACTGTGCGGTATGGTTCTTCAACAAAGACCTCTTTAGACGAGAATGGTGTCCCTGTCCTACGAATGGGGAACATCCAAAATGGCAGCATAGAAACCACCAACTTAAAGTTTCTTCCAAGAGACCACAACGAATTCCCAGAGCTACTTCTGCAAGAAGGCGATTTACTTTTCAACCGTACGAACAGTGCCGAGCTGGTTGGAAAAACCGCCGTTTATGGAGGACGCCCATCGCCCTGTTCCTATGCTTCCTATCTTATTGCGGTAAAGTTGATTGATGGCTGTCATCCAAAGTTTGTCAGCTACGCCTTGAATTCCACATTTGGACGACATTGGATTTCGACTGTTGTCAGCCAACAGGTTGGCCAAGCCAATGTTAATGGTACAAAACTCAAAGCTTTTTCATTTCCTTTACCACCTCTTATTGAGCAAAAAAAAATCATTGAACAGGTCGAGACCAAACTTTCAGTCAGCGACCAAACCGAAGACGACATTGAGTCTGACATTCGAAGGGCAAATCGTCTGCGACAAGCCATTTTGAAACAAGCATTCGAAGGCAAGCTCGTACCACAGAACCCGAACGACGAAACAGCAGAAAAGCTTTTGGAAAGAATCAAAGCAGAGCAAGCCAAAACCAATAACACTAAAACCAAATCACGAAAGAAACCTCAAAGGGGTAAGAAGGTGAAAGCAAGCTGAAATGCAAAGTTGATTGATATTTATTGAAAGGAAAACCGAATTGAGCACCCAAACCCAAGCCATTGTCAACCGTGCCTGGAACTTTGCCCACGTCCTGCGTGATGATGGGCTTTCCTACATGAGCTACACCGAGCAGATTACCTTCCTACTATTTTTGAAAATGGCACACGAACAGACGCAGGCACCATACAAGCGGAAGCCGATTGTGCCGCCAGAGCTGGGTTGGCCCAGCTTGCTGGAGAAAGATGGGCGCGAATTGGAGGTTCATTACCGCGACATCCTTGAAACTCTCGGCCAAAAGCGTGGAATGTTGGGAGAAATATTCAAACGGGCCAAGCCAGAAATCCAGAATCCGGCTATCCTTAAGCGCTTGGTTGTAGACCTAATCGACACCGAAAGCTGGATGATGATGGACGCTGATATCAAAGGCGACATATACGAAGGTCTGCTGGCAAAAAGTGCGGCTGAATCCCCTAAGGGAGCTGGTCAGTATTTCACACCACGAGAGCTTATCAAGGCCATTGTGCATGTCATGCGTCCAGGTCCCGACGACACCATCTGCGACCCTGCCTGTGGGACCGGTGGTTTTTTGCTGAATGCATACGATTACGTGGTTCAAAATCACGGTACAAAACTCAATCCAGACCAGAAAAAGCATTTGCGGGGAACATTCGTCGAAGGGTGCGACATCGTACCTGCCACTGCTCGTCTGTGTATTATGAACCTCTACCTCCACGGAATCGATACTGACCCGAGTCCCATCCATTCAGGTATCGATGCATTGGCAAGCGATCCTGGCAAACGATACACAATGGTCCTGACCAATCCACCTTTTGGCAAAAAGAGCAGTATTAACATTGTCAATGGTGAAGGTGAAATCCAGAAGGAAAGCCTTGCCTATGAGCGCCAGGATTTTTGGACAACCACCAAGAACAAACAGATCAACTTCCTCCAGCATGTCAAGACGCTACTCAAAATTCACGGCCGATGCGCCATCGTAGTGCCAGACAACGTGCTTTTTGAAGGAGGCGCCGGTGAAAAAGTGCGTCGCCGGCTGCTTGAACAATTCGATGTCCACACTCTACTTCGGCTGCCCACTGGGATTTTCTATGCCCAGGGCGTCAAGGCCAACGTCCTGTTTTTCGATGCCAAACCCGCCCAGGAAGCAGCATGGACCAAAAAATTGTGGGTCTATGACCTGCGAACCAACAAGCACTTCACTCTGAAAACCAACTCCCTGAAGCGTTCGGATTTGGATGAGTTCGTTGAGTGCTTTAACGCTGAAAACCGCCACGACAGGAATGAGACATGGAGCGAAGAAATTCCAGAAGGCCGCTGGCGAAGCTACGATTACAAAGAGCTGATCAAGCGGGACAAGATCAACCTGGACATTTTCTGGCTCAAAGACAAAAGCTTGGAAGAATCGGAATCGTTGCCAGAGCCCGAAATTCTGGCC
>CAZSUQ010000362.1:0-5831 GCA_964609935.1 uncultured Thermodesulfobacteriota bacterium
CGGAAGTACATTGATAGAAAGGCTACTTGTCGAGTGGTGTTCAAATATAACGGTTAACTGTGAATGACGGTTCATTCATTTTCTAGCATGATCCCCCCCATAGTGTCAAGCATGAATGCCCTAAATAGTCAAAAATAAATAATAAATGCTATAGAAATAGTAGGCTTTTTCTGGTTTAGACTTCCCTCCTTTTCTATAGCAGAGCGATCTGAGGACCTTGACAAAAACCTTTCTCCTTGATAATGAATGGCTGTTCATTCATCGCCTATCAATCAGCCACACGTACGATCCCCCACCACCAAAAAGGAGAGACTCCTTTATACGAAAGGCCCCGACCAAAACGGGATTCAGCGAACCAGAGACTGCGGAGAGGACAACAGGAAACGGGAGCCGGGGCATTCTCGCACGTACGGAAGCTCATTATTGATGGATTGACCTAACCCTCAGGAAAGAAAGAAGGAGAAGAGGCATGATTAAACCGCACGGATCCGAAACCCTGAACCCACTGTTCGTCGCCGATGACGCAAAGCGCGCCGAACTGGAAAAGGAGGCAGCCGGCCTGCCTTCCGTCGTGGTCTGTTCCGCGGCTGCCGCAAACGCGGTCATGATGGCAAGCGGGTACTTCAATCCCCTCACAGGGTACATGAACAAGGCGGACGTCTTAGGCGTGGCCGAGAAGATGCAGACGTCCTCCGGTCTGTTCTGGCCCACCCCGATCGTGAACATGCTCAAGGACGTGAGTGCCATCAAGGATGCCAAGCGGATCGCCCTCAAGGACCCCAACGTGGAAGGGAACCCCGTGCTGGCCATCCAGGACGTGGAGGCCATCGAGGAGCTCACGGATGACGATATGAAACTCGTCACAGACAAGGTTTTTCGCACGGATGACATGGAGCACCCCGGCGTGGCGGCCTTCAACTCCGTGGGGCGTTTCCTGGTCTCCGGCCCTATCCAGGTCCTGAACTACTCCTACTTTGCAAAGGACTTCCCGGAAACCTTCCGCACGGCCGTCCAGATTCGGGAGACGATCCAGGCCAACGGATGGAGCACGGTGGTGGCTTTCCAGACCCGGAACCCCATGCATCGGGCCCACGAGGAGCTCGTCCGAATGGCCATGGAGAGGGTCAACGCCGACGGTGCAGTGATCCACATGCTTCTGGGCAAGCTGAAAAAGGGCGACATCCCCGCGGACGTGAGGGACGCCTGCATCCGCAAGATGGTCGAGCTCTACTTCCCGCCCAATAGCGTGGAAATCACCGGGTACGGATTCGACATGCTCTACGCCGGGCCCCGTGAAGCGGTTCTGCACGCGGTCTTCCGCCAGAACATGGGGGCCACCCACCTCATCGTTGGACGTGATCATGCCGGTGTGGGCGACTACTACGGCCCGTTCGACGCGCAAACCATCTTTCACGAAGAAGTCCCGGCAGGCTCGCTCGAGCTCCAGATCTTCGAGGCCGACCATACGGCCTTCTCCAAGAAGCTCGGCAAGGTGATCATGATGCGGGATGCCCCCGAGGGGCACACAAAGGAGGACTTCGTTCTGCTGTCCGGCACCAAGGTCCGCGCCATGCTGGCGGCCGGAGAGGATCTCCCGGGAGAGTTCGCCCGTCCCGAGGTGGCCAAGATCCTGATGGGTTTCTACCAGAGCCAGGACGGCTGATTCGGCCTGCATTGGAAATAGGGAAAGAAAAACGGCGCCCGGTGATATCCGGGCGCCGTTTTTTATCATCTACACCAAGAAGAAACCTCTTCACCACTCTCAACGGCTCACATCTTCAGTGCGTCGGCCACCAGCTCAACGATGCTCTTCACCTCCACATCCATTTTGTAGGTCCTGTTCAGCTCCTTGATCTGGGTCATGCAGTTGTAGCATCCCGTGGCCACGACCCTGGCCCCTGTCTGCCGGATTTGATCCACCTTTGCCTTGCCAGCCTGAATCCTTGTCTGGCCGTATTCCCCTGTGGCGGACAACCCGCCGCCGCCGCCACAGCAGAAGTTCCATGCGCCGTGAGGCTCCATCTCCACGAATTCCGAGGTGATCTCCTTTAAAACCCTTCTCGGCTCCTCGATGACCCCACCCAGGCGCCCGATGTTGCATGGGTCGTGATAGGTGAGCGTCCCTTCCACCTGATCCTTTTCCACCTGGATTTGTCCCGTGCGAATCACGCGGTCCAGGAATTCAGCCATGGTATGGACAGGAATGGCCGGCTTGGCTCCCAGCATCCTCTCGGCCTCCCACCGCATGACCCGGTAGCCGTGGCCGCACGGTGTCAACAGAATCCTCTTGACCTGGAGCTGTTCCGCGGCATCGAGCATCCTCTGCATGACCGACGCGGTCTTCTCCCGGCTTCCCTGGTAAAAGGCGTAGTTCGTCACATCAAAGCAATGGGACGAAAACGTATACGCCTCCCCTGCCGCATGAAGGATCTTGATCGTGGCCATGAGCAGGAGGGGATAGTCACGAACCTCGAGGGGATGTGGAACATAGAGGGTTTCCGCTCCCTGCCGATCAATGGGAACGGAAAAATCTTCCAGTTCCAGTTCGTCTCCCAGTTCCTCTCCGGTCCATTCGATGTTCTCCACAAAGTCCTCGGTGGACATCCCGATGTAATTCCCTGTCTCCATGGAGGTCCGAACCGGCTCGTCCAGCCCGGACGGCATCTCTCCGATACGGGCGAAGAGCGACCGCGCCGCATACAGGGTCTTTCTCGTGTTCAGCCCAAGGGGGCAGCTGAGCGAGCACCGGCCGCAAAGGGTGCAGAGTTCATAGGCGGCCTGGTAGAGTTCCTCTTTTTTTCGGAGATCCAGCGGCCCTGTTCCCGAGTCCACGGGAAACAACTTCCGAACCGGATTGGAAAGCGCACGGGACATACGGGTCATCTTTCCGGCTTTCACGGCCGGGATCTGTTCCTTCTTTCCCGAGGAGAGAACATAGTGGCAGGCCCGGGTACAAAAGCCGCAATGCACGCAACCGTGCTGCATCAAACGAACCGGTCGCCTGTCCGGGCTCTCCCGGAGCGCATCGAACATCTTGCGCGCCTGCTCCCTTGTTCCCTTCGGATCCCGTGTCTTCGAGGGCTCTTCTGTGTTGCGATCCTTGGCTTGAGACGTGTCCTTCGAGATCTCTTCCATTCTTTCGGTCTCCAGATCACAAAGCGGCAGGGTTCATTGAAAGGCGTCCGATCACCTTTCATGCTCTTCGGGATCGAACCATGGAGAAGCGAAGACAGGATACCGGGACACCTCAGGATACGCAATACGCAGCAGAGGAAGAGCGTTGGGACTCCATCTTGCATGAAATTTCGTTGCCGGTATTGCAATACATCCGGGTCAGGATCTAAAAAAACAATCCGAAGATTCCATGCTTACGCCGCTCGCAGGAGAAGGCTTCATGAAATATGCGGGTTCACCCTCCTGACAATGGGCCTGTTGGTGCATTGCCCCTTTCCGGATCGGTTGAAAATTTCCCTTGCCGAAGATAGTGTGAGGAAGGTTTCCCGTTCTTTAAAAGCATAAAAGGAAGGTTCTTGACCCCGGTTCACAGGAGCAGAGAGGGGGATTCGAATGACACGCATCGTCCTGGTTCGCCACGGAAGGACGGAGTGGAACAAAGACCGGATCTTCCGGGGTACAGCGGATGTGCCCCTGGACGAACAGGGACGGAAAGAGGCGGCCTGTGCAGCCGAGTGGCTCAAGGAGGAAACCTTCCACGCAGCTTACTGCAGCCCCCTGAGCAGGACCGTTGAAACAGCGGAAATCATCTTGAAGCCCCATGGGATTCATGTACAGCACCACGCGGGGTTTCTGGACCTCAACTACGGTGACTGGCAGGGAAAGACGCTGGAAGAGGTGAAGAAGGTCTATCCGGATCTCTATCGCCGATGGGAAGAAGAGCCCCACAGGGTGATCTTCCCCAACGGAGAGGGTCTGGATGCAGTCCGTGAGCGGGCAGAGTCCGGGATCCGGGAGATCGCTTCGGGACAGGAGGGACAAACCGTTCTTGTGGCCTCCCACCGGGTGGTGAACAAGGTGCTCATTGCCACCTTGCTGGGGCTCGACAACGCTTCCTTCTGGGAGATCGGCCAGGATACCGCGGCCCTGAACGAGTTCGTTTTCAAGGACAACCGATGGATCTGCCGCCTCGTGAACGACACCTGTCATCTGCGCGGACTTGACGATCGGACGACCCTCGATTTTTAGGGGATGAACGCATGAAAACCGGGAACACGAAAAACGAACCCGCGTCCTTCACCGGACGCCCCCTGTCCCAGTTGCCGGAGACGCTGGTGTTGACCTTCTCCCTGGGAGGCGAAGCGGAGATATCCAGAGCCATGGAGCAATGGGCCGGGAGGTTGGATGAGGAAGGGGCCGGGAAGCTTACGATCCTCAAGGAAGCCCACGGCATGGGGGCACATCTCCCTTCTCTGGCCCTGCAGGGTGAGGGGGCTTCAGAGATCGTTTACCATTTCGTCCCCAAAGGACCGGAGGAAGAGGCGTTCCGGGAGCTGCTTTGGCGTGCGGCCTCGCTCAAGGGGGCCGAAGAGGACAAGCCAGAGGAACCCGATGCAGGGAGCCACCCGGCCGAACTGACCCTCTTTGTTGCCAACGAGTGCCCGAACTGCCCCCGGGCCGTCCGCATCCTCCATTCCCTGGCCATAGACCTTCCCCATCTCTCTGTCCATCTTTTTGAAGCGACCCTTTGGCCCGAGCTTGCACAGAAGAACGAAATCAAATCCGTGCCAACCCTCCTCGTAGGGGAAAAGCTTCGTTTTGTGGGAGAGTTGAAAAAGGAGAAGATCTCCCCCTTTCTGACCGTCGAGGATCCGGATGCCGTGCATCAGGAATATATACGGCAGTGCATCCGCGACGGGAAAGCCCTGGAAGCAGGCCCCATGATCACAGAAGTGGATGATCCCTGCTTTCTCCTGGAAGACCTTCAGAATTCCACGTTCCAGGATCGGGTCGGCCTGTTGCTGGCCCTGGATGAGGCCATGGAGATCCGTCCCGACTGCCTGGAGCCTCTGGTCAAGGGGCTCTTGCCCACTCTTGATTCCGAGGATGCAGCCCTTCGCGGGGACATTGCGGATTTGCTTGGGAGGATCGGTCGCCCGGATGCGATCCCGGCCCTTGAAAAGCTCTCAGGCGATCCGAATCCGGATGTTGCAGAAGCGGCCGCCGATGCCGTGGAGGCCATCCGAAGCCGGCAACCATGAAGCCGTACAACGGAGCGGACAGGGCAGGCTAGAGGTGGACATAGGATGCACGCTTCATGGGTGCAGTGTCTTTACCCGCTGTCCGTCAACCCGACGCCGAATTCGCCGATGGGTTCAACCTCGAGCGCAAGCTCGATCCCGAAACGATCCAGAACCCGGTGACGCACCTCCCGGATGAGAGCCCATACGTCCTGCGCCTTGGCCCCACCCAGGTTCACGATGAAGTTGGCGTGCTTCTCTGAAACCTCGGCACGACCGACCCGGAGCCCTTTTGAACCCGTCTTCTCGATGAGTTCTCCCGGAGAACCCGTCCCACTCGGCCGCTTGAACACGCTTCCGCAAGAGGCAAGGTTCAGAGGCTGCTTCTCTCTTCTCAGGGCTTCGAGCCGCTTTCTTTCCTCTGCGATGTTCTGCGGATCCATGTTGTCCAGGAAGAACCTTGCCCCCAGGATCACACGCCCTTCCAGGCCTTCGGTGCACCTGTAGCTGAAGGAGACGTCTTCCCGGTTCAACCGTCTCCTCTCCCCTTCCGGATCCAACACCTCGATCTCAAGAATACGCACCCCCCCATAACCCACCCAAGCCCCAGGAATACACGTTGTGGCCCCCCCCCCT
>CAZSUQ010000363.1:0-5828 GCA_964609935.1 uncultured Thermodesulfobacteriota bacterium
CGGCATTCCCCCTGAAGAAAGGGAACTTGTCTTCGAAAAGTTCTACCAGGTGGAGAAGGATTTCACGGGAAACGTGGACGGTGTGGGGCTGGGACTTTCCATCGTTGAACATCTCGCGGAGCAGAATGGAGGTGAGGTGAGGCTGGAATCGGAGATTGACAAGGGTTCCACGTTCACCCTGACCTTTCCGATCTCATCCACGCCCACGGCTGGCCATGACCGTCCCGCCGCTCGAACCAGAAAACATCGTGATCCCTCCATGTGGGACATTTGACCTGTGCGGTTCATGGAGACAGATCCCCGTTGCAGCCCCGCAGGCAGGCTCCTTTCTTGACACGCCCCGGGATATCCCCTATTCTTCCCTACCTGAAACATCGCTCCAAAAAGATCCGTTCCTCTTGAGAGAAGGTCCCTGATCCGAACCTCACCTTGAAAGAAGAGGGTTTCCTGGAGATGTCCGCTAAAACTTTTCTGACCACCTGCCTCGGGATTGTTATCCTCCTCGGACTTCCCCTGCCTGTCCTCGCGCAGGAGGGGGACATCCAGATCACAACAGAGGAAGGTGTCATCATCAACCTGGATGACGACATCAAGGGAAAGACAACGGCAGAAGAAGGCGGGATGTACATCGAGGATGTGTCGGCCGGAAAGCACAAGGTCAAGGCGGAAAAACCGGGCGCCGGGACCCTGGAAGCAACGGTCATGGTTCAGGAAGGACGGACCACGGAGATCTCCATGCATTTTACATCCCCTCCCATGGAGGTGCACAACCTCGTGGACAAAAAGGAAGTGGTGAGCATGAAGGGGGTGGGAAACCTGGTCCTGAGGAGCGTTCCCCTCCATGCGTCCGTCTATCTGGACGGAAAGGAGATGGGGTCAACGGACATGGAGATCCGGTGCGTACCGGCCGGCCGACACGAGATCAAATTCGTCTGCCACGACGACAGGGTGCTCCAAGATTCCTTCCTGCTCCGGCCCGGCGAAACCTTGCGGCTGAAGGGGCACTTCAGGAAGAACAGGATCTTCAACGCATCGCAGAGCCGGGACCCAAAGGCCCTGTCCGAGAGGCTCAACCGGTTCCTCCACACCCCGATCCTGAAGAGCGTGCAGGAAAAGATCAGGGACAGGCAGGAAGGTTCCTGATCGGCAAAGAGGGATCCATCCATCAGGGATCCCATCGGAACCCAATGCCCACCTGATTCCAGGGAAACATTCCTGCAACCCCACCCCAACTCACCCGTCCTTACCACCACTCGACCGGATGTTGCACGAGATGCCGCAGCGAGGCGAAGAACTCCGCTGTGAAACGAGCGTCGCAGCAAAGGTCTTTCAAGCCGCAGCAGGCGTTTCGTGCAACATCCGGCCTAGAAACATTTTTTGTTGCACTGGCATGCGCCAGGGGCCATAATGAACCCATCTTCTCGGTCATTGGAGGGCTCGGCCATGGCACAGGAAAAAAAGATCGGATTGGTGGAGAACTACTTTCCCAAGATCGGTGTAGCGGCCATCAAGCTCACGGACGACAGCCTTCAGGTGGGTGACACCATCCACATCAAGGGACACACAACGGATCTCGAGATGAAGGTGGAGTCCATGCAGGTGGAGCATGCATCCATCGAAAAGGCCGATGCCGGGGATCTTGTGGGAATCAAAACCCCGGATCGAGTACGTGAACACGACACCATCTACAAGATCGTCTCCTAGAAAGCTGCTGGAAACACCCCTCCCCCCTCGAAAATGGATCGCCTGTTGTTCTAGAATAGCGCTTTCGGTTAAAGTCCGGCTGTCCCTTGTGGAATATCGTTGAACAGGTTTCTGATTCATACCGGAGAGAGCATGCAGGATCGGAAGGGATTGAAGGATTACTCCTATGACAGGGAGAGGTACGGGCACATCCTCGATTACGACAAGTACTCGATGATGATCAACGGGAAGCGGGTGTTCATCTTTGCCGGGGAATTCCACTACTGGCGGGTCCCGGACAGGGACCGATGGCGGGACGTGCTTCTGTGTTACATGGCAGGCGGATTGAACAGTGTGCGGATCTACTTCCACTGGGGATGGCACTCCCCGGATGAAGGTCGCTACACCTTCACGGGAAACAAGGACATCCGGGCCCTGTTTCGCCTTTGCGAGGAACTGGGGCTCTACGTTCTGTGCGCCCCGGGTCCCTATATCTGCGCCGAGACGAGTGCCGGAGGTTTCCCTGCATGGTTGCTGGCCAAGCGCAATATCCGCATCCGGCACGTGAAGAGGACCGGGGTGAAGAGATACGACCCCGAGTTTGCCCGCCATAGCCGCGAGTGGATGAAGGCCTTCGTGTCCATCATGAAGGATCACGAACGGACCACGAACCCGGAGGGGTGCGTCATCGGCCTGCAGGTGGAAAACGAGCTTTTCAGGAGAAAGGTCATTCGCCTCGGGCTGGACCGGCACATCGAGGACCTTTCCCGGGATGCCCGCTCATTCGGGGCCACGGTTCCCCTGTTCCACAACGATGCCATGCTGTTCGGGTCCTGGGTGGGCGGCAAGAACCCCCGCGTGGCCCCTGTGGACCTGTACGGCTTTGATTCGTACATCATCTGGTGTCCGCAGAGGACAAACTCCAGGGAAGGAAAGACACCTGGCTGGAAGGACCGGCAGTTTTCCAGGAGAATCGACACAAAGGAGAGGGATTTTCGGGGCGTGGGCGGCTGGAACCTCTCCACCCCCTTCTTCGTGCCCGAGCTTCAGGGGGGCTGGTTCAACCAGTGGTGCCTGGATCACGGGTTTGACGAGATCTATGATTTCTACGGCGACGATTACACAAAGGCTGTCGTGGAATCCTTCATGGCGCAGAGCATGTCCATGCTCTCCATGTACATGTATTACGGGGGAACGAACTGGGGCACCATCGGGGACCCGGACGTGTACACCTCCTATGACTACAGCGCCAACATCCGGGAATACGGATACCTGTCCGGCCGGCTGCGAAAGCTCCGGTTGACCCGGATGTTCATCCGCTCTTTTGAAAAGGATCTCCTCGAGTCCGATGCCGTAGAGCCCATGGGGCTCACGTGCAGCCTTTCCGACGTGCTCAACCGTCACCGCAGAAGCGCCTCCGGGATCGACTTCTATTTTCTCCGAAACTTCAATCCAGGGAAGGAGACCCGGTTCAAGGTCTCTTTTCCTGACGGCGTCACCGCTGAAGGCACGCTTCGGTACCGTTCGAGCTTTATCGCTGCGGGCAATGTCCGGATACCCGGATTCAACCTGCGGCTGAGCACCCTGCCCTGGCTCGTCCGGATGTCCCGTGACCAGGATGAGGTCTGGATCTTCCAGGCCAGTGACGGGGAACTGTTGTTCGACGGAACCGGTTACACGGCAGAAGGCGAGATTCAAGCAACCCTTCAGGGAGAAACGACACAGGTGAAGTTCTTGCGGCCGGGCCCTGCAAGGCTTCGGTCAAGGGACGGCAGCACGCTCCACCTGCTGGCACTGGAGGAGAAGGACGCCCTTTCACTCACCATGGACTTTGAGACCGAGCGGCCGGGGCAGGCCGCCTGGGGTGCATACAAGCTGCTCTTCACCAGAGGGAAGCTGGAGGTGGAAACCACAGAGCCGTCGGACGTTACCTACCTGGGGCCCCATGCGCCTGACGGTTTCCAACCTGTGGGAAACAAAACCGTGCCCGGGCTGATGAAACGGCGGTTCGAGCCCGTACTGGACACGTCAGGCGAGCCTTTACAAACGGGATCCTGGGCCAGGCGGCCGATCCAGTGGGATGCAGAGGAGTGGAAAGACCTCTGGAAACCGATTCGCCTGGAACAGGAAAAGGATCCCCTGGATCACCTCTTCGCAAGCGGGCATGTGCTCTACCGGTGCAATTTCAAGAGCCAAAGCCCCCGTCTCTCGCTGAAGTTGAACGTACGTCACCGTGCCACCGTGTGGCTCAACGGGAAATGCCTGGGCGGCCACGTGACCTACGGGTTGAGGGTCCTCAAGGCCGGTGCCAAGAACGGCCCGGACCCGGCTTTCCTGGGAGCCAAACGGTACGACCTCTCCCCTTCCCTTCACAGGGACGGTATGAACACCCTCGTGATCCTCACGGAAAACCTGGGCTTCAACCGCGGCCCGGGGATCCTCAACGACTTTCGGAACCCGCGGGGTATCCTGAAGGCCAGGTTCAGCAACAGGGTCGATAACGAGCAGTGGGAGATCTCAGGGATCGACGTTCGAACCCTGGAGGACGTGTACAACACCGCCGGCCTGCCCGGGGAACAGATGGGCTACCACGAGGGCAAAGGCGATGGATGGGTCGAGATGAAAGGCCCCCCTTCACCCGTTCCGGATGATCCGCTGGTGTGGTACCGGGCCACGTTCCGGTGGAGCAGGGAAGAAGCGGTTCGAAAACCCCTTTACGCCCACCTGGAAGGCCGTCACAGCGTCCAGTTCTTTGTGAACGGCCTGTACGTGGGCAGGTACCAGGGGGAGATGGGCCCCCAGAATGATTTCTACATCATGGACGGAATCCTGAAAGACGGTGAGAACACGGCTGTCCTGGCGGTTACCACTTACTCGAACGACCCCCTCACCTTCCGGATCCAGCCCTATACCGTGAACCCGGCAAGCGGAAACCTGGACGCTTCAGGGAGGGTGTTCTGCACGAAACGGGAAATCCTTTCGCTCCACCAGGCAACCGGCTGACAGCCGGTACAGTGCACGATGCCTTCACCTGTGAGCGGCGAAAGCACGGAGCTTGAGGGCAATCGTTTTTCGGTCTCCACAAGGGAATCGAACAGGAACCATTGAAGAAGGAGGGCCCCGCATGACGCAAGATCAGAAAGAGTTCACCGGAGCCTGCCTCTGCGGTTCGGTCCGCTTTTCAGCAGGCATGCCGAGCCTGTTCTGTGCCCACTGCCACTGCGACTTTTGCCGCAAAGCGCACGGGGCCGCATTTGTGACCTGGGTGGGCGTCCGGGAAGAGACATTCCGGATCCACCAGGGTGAGGACAAGCTCACCTGGCATGCGTCCTCGAAACAGGGGCGCCGGGGATTCTGCTCCAGGTGTGGGAGCACGATGCTTTATCAGTCCACCCTGTCTCCCGGGGAAGTGCATATCGTGCGGGCCAACATAGAGGGAGTTATCGACCGAAAGCCCGAGCTTCACGTCTTTTATGATTTTCATGTGGACTGGGTTTCCTCCAGCGACGACCTGGTAAAACTGGACAGCGAGAATGAACTCCTGTCCCACTACAAACAGGTGGAGACCTGAATTCTCATCCCTTTCGGCCTCCTGCCAGGATTTCAGGCCTACACCAAGTGGTTACAAAGGTGTTGCTATCTGTACGGCTCTTCCGGGGCAGAATGGCTTTCCAGCCTCAACCAATTAAAACAAAGTAAAATCATATAGTTATAGGCCTTTTCGCGCTCTGGTCGAACCCTTATTCCATCGAGTCCGCCCGCTCCGAAAACCATTACGAGAAGACAAGAAAACACAAGAATTGACACTTGACATAATACTCATATTGGTTTAGTATGTATTTAATGTCTTACCAAACCAATATGAGTACTCTGGTAAGGAAAAAAGGCTTTCTGCGATCCTGAAAACTCCTTTCTCACCTATGAAAAAGGATCGCTACCACTCAACCACCTGGACAGGTGGCAAAACCTTTCATTCTCGAAAATCGTATCCCATGAAGATATCGACTCGCCCCCGTTACGCCCTTCGGTTGATGCTGGATATCTCCAGGCATGCCAAGGATGACAAGCCGATCCACCTGAGCGAGATTGCGCGCCGCAACAAACTCTCCAAGGGCTACCTGGAGCAACTCGTTGTATCGCTCAAG
>CAZSUQ010000364.1:0-5816 GCA_964609935.1 uncultured Thermodesulfobacteriota bacterium
AAGGTTCGTTCCCATTGCAATGAACAGCCACAGCAGGGCGGCCGTGAACAGGGCCACATCGAACAGCGTATCCCCGGCCCTGTTTTTCGCATGCCATGCATAAAGGGAAACAAAAACAAGATTCGCCAGAAAAATGGAAGAGACCGTGATGCTGCTCCCCTGCATCACTGCAAGGAAGTCGTCCCCACCCGTCCAGATCCCCCGCGTGAAGCTGGTTCCGGAAAACACGAAGACGCAGGCGACCATCTGGCTGAACCAGGGGGATTCAAAAGGCTTGATCGAGGGGGCGAGACCGCTTCGCCCCTCTCTCGATGTGCTCTCGGCTGCGGGCAGAGGGACGCCTCCCGGCGGACGAGTTTTCCTCGAGAACCAAACAGGCACGATGCGACAGATGACAAGGAGAAGCATGGCCATGCCCACCACGACCCCCAGGATTCCTGAACCCATGTTGACTGCCGCGGGTCTGGTGAAAACGGCTAGAAAGAGGAGAAAGACCACAAGAAGACAAAACATGATCGTCTTCGTGATGGAAGGTTTTTCACCTGCCCTCGCAGGAGATCCTCCGGCAGACCTGCAGAGATCCTTCGAGGGAGCGGACACGGCCAGCCCCATGAGCATGTACAGGGCCATCAGCACCTCGGAATCGCCCCAGCTGTACTCGGTGATCCCGCAGACGAGAAACGCGGGAAGCGAGCCGAGGACACCCGCTGTCAATCCCTTTTCCCATGGGTCCGAACACCCCTTGAAACGTTGGTACCCGTTCCGCAATGCAAGGAAGAAGACAAACAGGAACGCCGTCAACCCGAAGAGACCCCTTGTGACGCCCAGCTGCATGAAGTTGTTGTGAAGGTGCCACTGCGTCGGGTCCCTGGCCAGGACATGACGAAACGCCGGATAGATGACATCAACGGCGTGCAGGCCCACCCCGTTCAGGAAATGTCCCGGGGATATCCGAAGACCCGTCCACCACATGTACAACCGCTGGGTGT
Organism: uncultured Thermodesulfobacteriota bacterium; assembly: GCA_964609935.1. Classification (GTDB taxonomy): domain Bacteria; phylum Desulfobacterota; class DSWW01; order DSWW01; family DSWW01; genus CAYTRL01. The sequence continues at coordinate 990 of CAZSUQ010000364.1, forward strand.
TCGAATCCGCGGCCCCTGCCGTCTTTGTTGCATCCACCACATACAGGGAAATTAAATAATCCAGGTAATATCCGGACCGCCACACCGAAAGAACCAGCAGGAAGATCGCAAGAGCCGCCAGAAAACCTGCAAGCCTTTTTCTCCCCTTGAGGCCGAAGATCACGAGCCATCCCGCGGCCATGCCGAGAAAGGAGGCCTTTGCCCCGCTCAGGAAGATCCCGAAGCCCATGAGAAGGCAGGCCGCAAGTCCCAGTACCAAGACCTTTCTGCCGGGCCTGGCCCAGCCGAGGATACCGGTCAACACGCAGAGTGCGAGCACGAGATACTCGGAAAAGGTCAGGTGCATGCTGAAGAAGCCGCCGATCTTGTTGGACGTGGGATCGTAGTGACCGAAGATGTCCCTGCCGGAAACGTATTCCAGAATCCCGTAGGCGGCGGCCAGTGTTGCGGAACCCAGGTAGCAGGCAATCAGGGTCTTCTTCCTGTCCACGCCCTTTGCGTTCCAGGCGAAGAGATAGAACACCACGATCAGCCCGAGCGACCGGAACTCCAGCAGGCTGGCCGCAGGTGCAAGGGACACGCACAGACTCATCAGGGATGCAAGAACGAACAGGGCGAAGCCCCTGTCCAGGGCCGTTCGCTGAAAGGGCGGCAACCCCTTCTCTCGCTGCGAAAAGGCATGGAAAAGCCACAAAAGGAGGGTGGCGACCCAGGCCATGTTCGCCGCTGCAATGGAAATGGGGGAGAAAAGGCAAAAGGCGAGCAAGCCCCAGAAGGGTGGTTCATGCCCTTTCAGACGGTCTGAGAGCTTCCCGCTTCCGGTCATTGCAACCCGTTCCCTTGCCGGTCTTCTGTTCCGCGGGCAGGCGACGTGGTTGTTGTCACAGGTACTCGAACCGCTTCCTGTGCTTGATGATCAGGTAAAGAAAGAACGGCCCGCCCATCAGGGAGGTGAGTACGCCGACCTTCAGGTCCACCTTGACCACGAGCCTGACGAACAGGTCCGCGTAAACCACGAAGACCGCGCCCAGAAGCCCGGCAAAGGGGATGAGCTTCCGGTTGTCCGGGCCCACCAGGCCCCGCATCATGTGGGGCGCCAGCAGTCCCACGAACCCGATCACCCCGGCCACGGCAATCGCCCCGCCGGTCTGGATCGAGGCGAACAGCAGAAGCATGTTCCTGGCCCGGGGCACGTGGACGCCGAGGTTGGCTGCGGTCTCCTCGCCCAGCATGAGCAGGTTCAGGTCCTTGGAAAAAACCAGGATCCCCGCCCAGCCTACCATGGTGGTGACCAGTGCGATGTATACGTGCTCCCAGGAGCGGTTGTTCAACTCGCCCATGAGCCAGGTCACGATCACCCTGCCGGCGTCGAACTCCCTGGTGCTCAGGGTGATCACAAAGGAGGTCAAGGCGCCGAAGATGAGGTTCAGGGCGATGCCGGCCAGCAGCAGGGTTGTGACGGATGTGTAGCCCCTTGACGTGGCAATCACGAACACCACACCCAGGGTGAACAGGGAGAAGAGGATGGCAAAGGCCGGAAGTGCAAGGAGCGATTTGGCGGACAGCCCGAAATAAAGGGCAATGACCGCACCCAGGGCGGCCCCTGAGCTGATGCCGATCACGCCCGGGCTGGCCATGGGGTTCTTGAACACACCCTGCATCACGGCACCGGCAGAGGCCAGGGCAAAGCCCACCAGGAGGGCCACGAGGAAACGGGGCATACGGCCCTCCCAGACAATGGTCTTCTCCACCGCGTCCACCTGCCCCGTGTAGAGCCCGCATTCAGACAGAAGGATCTGCAGCACGTTTTCGCCCTGAATCGGCCAGGAGCCCTGGGAGACACTCATGTAACCGCCAAACAGCAGCATGCCTGCGAGGATGAGAAAGACTGCAAGGTCATTCTTCCAGGATGTCTGGCTTTGCGTCTTCATAAACAACCGTGGAATCGGGTTTGAAGTTTCTTGAACGGCCTGCACGCGCTCCTTGTCTGCGGTGCAGTAGCCACGGCATCAGGGCGTGAGCCCGTAAACCAGCCCTGCCAGCTTGTAGGCGCTCAGAATCATGTACTGGGAGTTCACGGCCATGTAAACCCCCGGGATCGCGAGGAGCCTTCCCTGTTTCACCGCCCTTGACTGCCTGAAAACCGGATTCTCCATGAGGCGCGCCTCCAACTCCCTGTTTTCCGGGACCACGATGATGTCCGGGTCCCACCTCAAGAGGGTTTCGTGGTCGATCTGCGACCAGGACTTCACCCCCTTTTCCGCACCCACGTTCACGACCCGGATCACCTCGCAGATGGAATGGAAGTTCGTCCGCCTGCCCGGCACATAGCCTCGACGGTCATAGTACAGGACCCTGGGGCGCCGGGTCTTCGAAGGGATCCCTGCCTGAAGCTTCCGGATCTTCTCCTTCACCAGCTTTACGAGCGCCGCGGCGTTTTCCTCCTCTCCGATGATCCTTCCGATGAGAAGGGTCTGCTGCTCAATGGACTCCACGGTCCCGAAATACCCGAGATCGAAGACCGGGATGTTTGCCATGGAAAGCTTCTTCTTGAACGTGGCATCCGAGTAGGAGACCGTGAAGACCAGGTCCGGCTTCAGCCCGATGATCCGCTCGGTCTGGGTCTGCCGGATGATGTTTCCCTTCTCCTTCAACGGTCCCGCCAGGAGACAGAAAGAGGGATCCGCACAGAATTCGATGAAGCCGACGATTCGCTCCCTCGGGCAGATGGCCCACAGGATCTCCGCCACGCCCACGGCGTGCGGGATGATCCGTACGGGCTTTGCCTGAATCGTAAAGGTTCTCTTATCCTCCTGAAACGAGTCGGTGCTGAACCTGTACACCTTGTGATCGTAATCAATCGTCCGCGGCCACCCGCCCTCCGCCTTTTCCTTTCCCCGCACAAAGCTCAATGTCTTCTTCAGGGAGGCCAGGTCCTCTCCCAGTCCTCGGGCGTTCTCCGCGGCCGTCCCCGGCGGTCCCGGTGAAAAAGCCTGTGCATGCAGAGGCGCCCCTGCCCAGCCGGGCATGAGGAACAGAATCAAACCGATCAGAACCGCCTTCATGCAAAGACCTCAATAGAAGTGCAGGTAGCTCTTGTTGTCCGCCCCGATCTCCATGGCCTCCACATCAAAGACCTGTTTCAGGTTCTCCCTGGAAAAGGCCTCTGCAGGGCTTCCGGAAAAAAAGAGCTCCCCCTTGTGAATAATGGAAACCGTGTCGCAATATCTCCTGGCAAGGTTGAGGTCGTGCATGCTCACCAGAAAGGTCCTTCCCTCTTCCTTGAGGGACAGGAGCAGCTCCATGATGGTCAGCGAGTGCTTGATGTCCAGGTCCGAGGTGGGTTCATCCAGAAGGATCAGGATGGCTTCGGTTGCAAGGGCCCTTGCAATGATCGCCAGCTGGCACTCACCCCCTGAGACTTCATTGATGCTCCGGGTCCTCAATGCGTCCGTGCCGGTCACTTCCAGGGCCCAGCCCACGACTTCACGATCCTTCTTTTTCATGGGTTGAAACCTGCCGAGGTGAGGGTTCCGCCCCATGATCACCACGTCTTCCACGGTGATGGGAAATTCGATGCTCGTGTTCTGGGGGACCAGCGTGACCATCCTGCTGAGTTTTTTCCTGGACAGGGCCTGGTGGTCCTCTCCTTCGATCAAAATCCTCCCGGACTCGGGTGTCCAGACCCTGCAGACGTTCTTGAGCAGGGTGGACTTCCCCGACCCGTTCGGTCCCACGATCCCGTGGATGCCTGAGGAGGCAAAGGTCGCGGAAATGCCTTTCAGGATTTCCTTTTCGCCGATGGAGAAACGGAGGTCTTTCAGCTCGAGCATGGGTATCGAACACCGGGGTTATGTGTGCTTTTTCGAATCCTACCGTATATTAATGGTTGCATGGTCCGGAAGCAACGGCAGGGGGTCGCCCCGCAACCAGGGAGGAACTCACCGCTTGTCGATGAGGAATGGTGAGTACCCCCGGACAAAAGGAGTCTCACGATGCACTGGGTCTATCTTGTGTTGGCCATCGTCTTCGAGGTCTTGGGAACCACCTGCATGAAGGTAGCCTATGGATTCACCAAGCTGCTCCCTTCCATCCTCATCTTCGTTTTCTACGGCATGAGCCTTGTCTTCCTCACCCTTGCCCTGAAGGGAATCGAGGTGAGCATTGCCTATGCCTTCTGGGCTGCACTGGGGACCGCACTGGTGGCCATGATCGGCATCGTGTGGTTCAGGGAATCGGTGAGCGCTCTGAAGATCGTCTCCCTGGCCCTCATCATTGTGGGGGTCGTGGGATTACACCTGAGCCAGACAGCGCAGTAAACCTCAAAGAATCCCGTGTCAGTACGTCGCAGTGACAAAGGATGAGCGTAACGCAGCAGATGGGTGTTTTTGGGTGGCCTGCTAGAGCTTGAAGTGGGGGAAGTCCTTTTCTCCCTTGACCCTGTCCTCGATGACCTTCATCAGGGCCAGCACCACATCCTCACGAAAAGGACGGGCCGCCACCTGTACGCCCACCGGCAACCCCTCGCTGGCACGGTCCACCTCTTCGGCCCGCGTCTCCAGCCGTCCCTTGGGGTCCGGTCGTTTGGCCTCGTTCGGGCGTACACAGGTCACAGGCACGACCCCTGCGGGAAAGTTTATGAAGTTGTACCTCATGGAGGGTGATGCGGCGAGGGTGAAGTCCTTGCTTGCATCATGCGTGAGGGCCGGCGTGGCATGGGGAGGGCAGATCACGGCATCGAAACCCATCTGATTCCAGTTCTGATAGATCTCGGCCTGAATGGCTCGCGCGCGCAATGTGAGTTTCCAGAGGTCTGCGACCGTCTTC
>CAZSUQ010000365.1:0-5802 GCA_964609935.1 uncultured Thermodesulfobacteriota bacterium
GTTGATGCCTGGACCGCAAGACCGCGCGGCAAGAGGTAGTTCCTTCCATAACCGTTGGCAATATCCACAATTTCTCCGGTTTTACCCAGATTCTCCACATCTTCTCGGAGTATCACCTTCACCTGTACATCCCTCCTTCTTTCAAGGGGTTGCAGGCAGGAATGAAACCGCCTCCGGACCGCTGCGAGAACGGGGCGGCGTCTCCCGCCTGCGTGACGGACACCTGTTTGGAACAGGCTCGTTAGATCTCAAGGTTCGTGTAGGGCATCAGTGCCAGGTGCCGGGCCCGCTTGATGGCCATGGTAATCTTTCTCTGGTGCTTGGCGCAGTTGCCGGAAATCCTTCTCGGAATGATCTTTCCCCTCTCCGTTATAAAATACCGGAGGGTTCTCACATCCTTGTAGTCGATCTGGAGATTCGCGTCTGCACAGAACCGGCAGACCTTTTTCCGAAAGTATACCTTTTTTCTTGATCGTCTGTCTCGAAGTCCCATGGTCCTCTCCCCTCCCCTTTCCTATTCGGAAACCTTTTCATCGGTTTCTTCTTCGGTCGGTTCCTCCGGGCTCTCCTCCTCTTCAGAGGCAGGTGTTTCTTCTTTGCCCTGCTCGTCGCCTTCCTCGGAAGGCCCGGCATCTGCCTCGTCGGCCGTGTTCGCGTCCTTCTCATCCGCCGCCACCTCCACAGCCTCCGCCTTCTCCGCAGCCTCCGTAGCCTCCGCAGCCTTTTTCTCAGCCTCCCGTTCCTTTTCCTTGAGCACTTCGAGTTTTCTGGCCGCTTCCTTTTCCTTTTCCTCAGCCTCCTCCCTCCTGACGGCCTCCATGTCCACCACTTCCTCCTTTTTCACGCTGAGGAAGCGCATGATGCTCTCGATCATCTTGATATGCCGTTCCAGTTCGGGCACCATCTGGGCGGGACCCGCATAATCGAGCAGGATGTAACGGCCTTTGGAGTAGCGTCTCACCTCATAGGCCAGTTTGCGCACACCCCAATCCTCTTTTCTTACGAGAACACCCTCAGACCTGTCAATCACGCCCCCCAGCCTTCCCAGGATTTCCTCCATTCTGCTCTCATCCAGGTCTGGTGGCATCATCAGGATGGTCTCGTATCGCCGAACTCGCATGTTCACCTCCTTTTGGACGTTTCCGGCCCCAGCTCATCCTTTGGGCTGGAGCAAGGGGTTAAGGAATCTGTTCCCTGACATTCTGTTTCTGTATCTGTATCGCTTGCGGACAAAATTCGCAAACGACTCCCTCCCTTTCTCTTTCACCGGGATCAATGAAACCGCACCCGGATGATGTCTCTGTCCTGAACAGGATAGTCCCTTCCTTCCACGTGCACGAGGCCTTCTTCCCGTGCTTTTTCCTCGGAACCTGCGCGGGCAAAGTCATCAAAGGCGATCACCTCGGCTTTGATGAAACCCTTCTGGATGTCTGTATGTATCTTTCCCGCAGCCTGATACACGGTATGGCCACGCCGGAGGGTCCATGCCCGGATCTCCGTTCCCACAAGGGTGTAGAAGGTGACGAGATCCAGGAGACGGTATCCTTCATGGACGAGCCGATCCAGACCGGAAGCCCCCCACTGCATCTCCTCCCGGAATCGTGCCCGCTCTCCGGGTTCCAGGTCCATGATCTCGCTCTCAAGCTTGGCACAAAGAGAGATCAGCACGGCAGACTCATCCTGGATACGTTTCCCCACATCCTGCACGATCCGTTCCTGTTCCGGGATCTGCTCCTCGCCGATGTTCAATACATAGACAACAGGTCTGTGCGTCAGAAGCCCCCATTCCGAGTAGCGTGCCCCCGAACCCGCCCCGGTCTCCTCCTCCCGGGCTTGCCGGCGAATGGAAATCCCTTGACTCAAATGGTCGTGTAATTGCTCAAACTGTTCCAACTCCTTGCGCGCTTCCTTGTCGCCTACACGCGCGATCCGTCCCATCTTTTCACGTCGTTTTTCAACGATTTCCAGATCCGCAAGGATCAGTTCGGTCTGGATGAGCTCGATGTCACGAACCGGATCGCAGAGCCCTGCCACATGAACGATATCACCATCTTCAAAGGTGCGTACCACATGGGCTACGGCATCCACAGACCGCAGGTGCCCGAGAAAGGCGTTCCCCAGCCCCTCTCCCCCGCTCGCTCCCTGAACCAGGCCTGCAACATCGAGGAATTCCAGGAAGGTAGGCGTGGAGGTTTCCGGTTTCAGGTTTTGCGTCAGTAGGTCCAGCCGCTCATCCGGGACCGGGACCCTCCCCCGGTTCGGCTCCACGGTGCAGAAGGGGTAATTGGACGCTTCTGCATGTCCACCTGTGAGCGCATTGAATACCGTGGACTTTCCCACGTTGGGTAATCCAACGATCCCACATGAAAAACCCATGAATCCTTATCTTCCGGGAATGGAGCCTGTTGAGAACCGGAAAACAAAGGGGCCCTGGCCCCTGTTCATTCTCTCGCCCTTTGTTCCTTACTTCACATCCTCCGCCTGCTGCCCCTCACCGTCCCCTGGTAGCGTTTCGTCCCTTCTGTTGAAGAGGTTCATCGCCTGGCTTTCCCCCTCCTGAAGAATGCAGGAAATTGCCTCGGCTCCCTGGTCGATAAAGGCCTGCAAATCTTCGGCATCTTCCTTGGAAAAGGACCTCAGGACATAGTCTTCTGCTGCCTCAAGGTCCTCCGGTCTCCCGATCCCCATCTTCAAACGAAGGAAATCGGCATCGTTCAGTTCGCGTTGGATGGACGCAACCCCCTTGTGCCCGCCGGGTCCGCCTCCCCTTTTGATCTTGAGTTTTCCAAGGGGGAGATCCAGATCATCGTGGATCACAAGAATCGACGAAGTCGTGACCCCGGACTTGCGAACGATGGGGCTGAGCACCTGCCCGCTGTTGTTCATGAAGGTGATGGGCTTCACAAGAACAATTTCGTGATCCCCTGTGCTGCCCCTTCCGATCATGGCAACCCGTTTCCGTTCCTTCCAGGAGATCTGTCTTTGTGATGCGAAACGGTCCAGAACCAGGAACCCGAGGTTGTGCCGGGTGAACCGGTAGCGGTTGCCTGGATTGCCGAGACCCACAAGGTACCACACGTGATATCAGGCCCTGTTTCGGCGAAGGTTTACACTCGAATACTCTGGAAATCTTCCCCAAAGGAAACAGGGAAGATTCACTTGGACTCCTCCTCCTTTTTCTCTTCCCCCTCCGGCGTCTCCGCGGGCTTCTCCCCTGCTTCTTCGGCGCCCTCCTCTTCCTCTTCCTTTACCTCCTCGACCTCTTCCGCTACAGGCGCCGAAATGACCACAACGGCTTCTTTTTCATCTGTAAGGACGCGAATTCCCTCGGCAACGATAACGTTCTCTACGTGCAGTGTATCCCCCATGTTCAAGTCCGAAATATCCACGTCCATGTGCTCGGGAATCTCTCCCGGCAGGCATTCCACCTCCAGGACTCTTCGCAGCTGCTGGATCATGCCCCCTTCCCTGAGTGCTTCCTTGGGCTCTCCGATCAGTTTCAAAGGAACTTCGACGGTGATCACCTCATCCATTTTGACCGCCAGGAAGTCCACATGAATGATCTCGGAAAAATGATCCTTCTGAATCTCCTTGAGGATGACGGACTCTTGGCTCTCCGCCCCCTGTTCATCCAGGATCTTGAGCTGAACGAGCACACTCTGGCCTTCCACACCCTGAAGCAGCCGTTCGACCCTTCGTTTTTCCATGCTCAAGGAGATGGGCTCCAGGCCTTTGCGATAACAGATGGCTGGGATCAAGCCCGTTGCTCGCAGTTTTCGGGCCACACCCTTACCGGCCTTCCATCGTTTTTGTACTTCCAGTTCCTGCTTTTCCATCGAAGGGGCTCCTTGTAGGGAAAACCAAATCCATGACGCGATTCCTTCTCCCTGAAAAACCGATGTCCTTTCCTTGAATGAGGTTCCTCAGATGAACAGCCCGCTGACCGATTCACTGAAGTAGGTTCTCTTGATCGCTTCAGCAAGGAGGATTGCAACGGAGAGTACGCGGATCTTACCACACGCTATCGCATCTTCTCTCAACGGGATGGAATTGGTCACGATCAACTCGTTGAGGTTCGAATTTCCAATCCGTTCAATTGCCGGACCCGACAGGACGGGGTGTGTGCAGCAAGCGTAAACCTCCTTTGCGCCCGCCTGGAGCAGTGCGTCCACTCCCTGAACAAGGGTTCCTGCCGTATCCACCATGTCGTCGACCATAACGACCTGTTTGTCCTTCACGTCGCCGATGATGTTCATGCTTCTCGAGACGTTCGGTGCGTCCCGCCTCTTGTCGATGATGGCCATGGGCGCATTCAAGCGCTTGGCAAAGGCCATGGCCCGCTCCACACCACCCGCGTCCGGGGAAACGATGACCCGTTCTTCGGAAAAGTTCTGCCGGATGAAGGGAAGAAGCACAGGCGACGCATAGAGGTTGTCCACCGGGATATTGAAGAACCCCTGAATCTGTCCTGCATGGAGTTCCAGACACAGGATGCGAGTGGCACCGGCCACGGTGAGCAGGTCGGCAACCAGTTTGGCGGAAATCGGAGCGCGGGGAGCAACCTTTCGATCCTGCCGGGCGTACCCGTAGTAAGGGATCACAGCGGTGATCGTCTTGGCACTCGCCCGCTTCAGAGCGTCCATCATGATAAGCAGTTCCATGATGTTATCGTTGCTCGGACTGCAACAGGACTGCAGAACAAACACATTCAGGCCGCGGACGTTCTCCTTGATTTCGGTCAGCGTCTCTCCGTCACTGAACTGCCTGACCTCCGCATCTCCTTTTTCAATGCCAAGTTCTTCACAGATTTCTTGATAAAGGACCGGGTTCGAGTTGCCGGAAAAAATACGTAGTTTTCTCATGGTGTCTACTTTGGACCGTCCGTATAGGGTTTATCGTAAACCTTTATAAATAAAAAAGGATAATGTAACAGAGCGGGAAATAATTGTAAAGAGACGCTGATTTTAGGAAAGGGCTCTGGTTGGTATGGACCGGGAGAACCGGTCTTTTGAGATGGAGGACAAGCTTACGAACTTACGTGCAGAAACCTCTCTCCTGGAATGAGAAGGAACTGGCTGGGGTGGGAGGATTCGAACCTCCGAATGCAGGGACCAAAACCCTGTGACTTACCGCTTGTCGACACCCCAGCATCTTGGCGGGCACCAACTTTCTGTGTAGCATTCCTTCCTACAAACGGGGATAAAGCGATTATAAAGGAAAGTGGACGGGAAGACAAAAGGCGTCCCGGGACTCAGGTCACAGGACCGGACGTGTCGTCTTTCAGGTGGATCAGCTCTTTTTGATACTCTTCGAGAACCCTCTCTTCGATCATCCTGCGCGTGGAGTTGTTCAAGGGGTGAGCCGTATCCTTGAAGGTGCCGTCCTTTCGCTTCTTGCTGGGCATAGCCACGAAGAGCCCTCCGTTGCCATCAATGATCTTCAGATCACGGACGATAAAGCAATCGTCGAAGATGATGGTGGCATACCCTTTCAGACGGTCTTCGGATACCGGAAATACTCGAACTTCGGTAATGTTCATGAGGATGACCCCCCACCTTTGTGCTTTTGAATCCTTGGCCGATTGAAGATATTATACTGAAAAAATATTCTATTTAAAATTGATATTTTGAAATTTTTTATTTTTTTTGTCTTATTCGTCTTAATCGTGAAAAACCCCTATTCCCTCTCTTTTGAAGCCGGACATCCACGGGAAACAAGGCATGACCCACAGGTGAGAATATGTCTTTATCCCGGATTATGCGGGAGGAATGCTGAAAAGTTACTCGCAATTCCTGCAAATAC
>CAZSUQ010000366.1:0-5785 GCA_964609935.1 uncultured Thermodesulfobacteriota bacterium
AGAGGAAAACCGTTCGTTCATCCTGCAGCGGATCAGGGAGGTGTTCGACGACGCCGTGCACGGCATCCGGCTCGGAATGGACGGGAAGTGGGTGGGGCACCCGGTGCAGCTCTTTGCAGTGAAACTGGCCTATCGGCTGGCCTTTCCGGAGGAGGAGATCCGCCTGGAGATGGAGAAGATCCACTCGTATGCGCAGTCCGTGGCCGAGGAAAAGGGGGCCACCATCATACAGGGTGCCATGGCGGACCGGGCCTCGGACCGCCATGCGCGAAGCAGGCTCAGAAAGGCCATTTCTCTTGGGCTGCTGGACGCCGGCAAGGGGCTGGACCTGGGATTGATCTCCCGCGAGGAATACGAGGAGATTCATGGAGAATGAATATGCCGAAGGGAAACCCTGTTGAGGTGGCGCTGGTGGGTGCAGGGGCGCGGGGGGAACTGAACCTTGCACCCCTTGCCGGGAAGCATCCGGAGGAGATTCGCTTCGTTGCCGTAGCCGACGTGGACGAGGAGCGCAGGAAGAGCTTTGCGGACAGGTTCAACATACCGGCTGAAAACACCTTTGGGGGCTGGCAGGAACTGATGGACAGGCCGCGGCTTGCGGATGCCGTTCTCAATGCACTGCCGTGCAGGATGCACTACACATCCACCCTTGCCGCCCTGAAGGCGGGCTACCACGTCTTCCTGGAAAAGCCCATGGCCCTGACGCCCGCGGAATCCGTTCACCTGGTGAACACGGCCGAGCGGGACGGGCGGGTCTTCGTGGTCTCCCTGCAGTCCCGTTACAACAGGATCTACTCCAGGGTCAGGCAGCTGTTCGACAGCGGAGAGATCGGCGAACTGATGAACATCGATTGCGCCGAGAACACCGGGTACTGGCACTTCATCATGTCCTACGTGCGGGGCATCCACCACCGTTCCTCCGACTCCCACTCCTTTGTGATGGCAAAAGGGGTTCATGACCTGGACCTGGTCACCTGGTTTGCCGGTGCCCGTGCGGCCTGTGTCGCCTCCTTCGGAAGCCTCGCCTTCTTCCATCCGGGGAACGCCCCTGAAGGAGCCCCGGAGCGCTGCCTGGACGGATGCCCGGTCTTTGACAGCTGTGAATTCAATGCCTACAAGCAGTTCGTGGATCCGGGCAAGCCGGACATCCCCTTCTCCCTGCTCACCGGCATGTCCGCTGAGGCGGTACTGGATGTTGTGAAGAACCCACGGTTTCGCACCCTGGCGTCCGTGATCGTCCACGACATCAGCAGGGAAAGCCGCATGAAGGCGTTGCAGGAAACCATGAACGGCTGCTGCGTGTTTCACTGCGACAACGACGTGGTGGACCGGCAGACCGTGAGCATCGAATACGAGAACGGCGTGGTGGCCTCCTTTTCGCTCTCCGGCTTCAGCGTGCTCTGGGAGCGTACCCTGAACCTGCACGGGACCAAAGGGGAGATCCGGTCGGCAGACTTCTCCGGCAAACTGGAGTTGCGCACATTCAATCCCGGCCGCGTGCGCAGAAAGCGCATCCCCTATCACGGAATCATCCACGGCGGCGGCGACGAGATCATTCTTTTGAAGTTTGCCGAGGCGATCAGGAACAGGAACCCGGACGAGATCCTTGTTAGCGCAAGAAACTGCCTGGAGAGTCACCTCATCTGCTTTGCGGCCGAGGAGGCGCGCCTGTCCAAGGAGGTGGTGGACATGGCAACGTTTCGGAAGAGGGCCGAGACAGAGGCTGCAGCCCTGGCATAGCTGCCCGGCTATCCCCTACCCCTTGAAAACCAAACGATTTTTATGGTAAAAGGATAAGCTCATATTGTTCGCGTGTGAACTTTTTTTGTTTGCTCCCGGATCGTGCGGTATCATCGACGTCCGACACCTTCTCCATGGCTCAACCCTGTCTGTTCCAAGCATGAAGATGCTTTTGTCAAACCATCCAGAAACCACGCACCTTCTTTCATATGGATAAGCGCAAAACGCGTTCCCTCACCACAGGAGAGAATTCCATGCGGATCGATCGAAGAGAGCTGTTGAAGTTAACCCTTGCCACAGGTGGGGCGACTCTCCTCGGAAGCCCCTCGAAGGCCGGGGCAGCCACGGGCAGCCTGCTGAACTCGGACCGATGGGGCATGCTGGTGGACACCACCCTCTGTGTGGGGTGCCGCCACTGCGAGTGGGCCTGTAAACAGCAGAACAAGCTCCCCTCGGATCACCTGTCCACGTTCAGCGATGAGAGCGTGTTCAAGAAGATGCGCAGGCCGGATGACAAGTCCTACACGGTTGTGAACCGCTTCGACAACCCGGAGAACCCGGACAAGCCGGTGTTCGTGAAGGTCCAGTGCATGCACTGCGATCATGCGGCTTGCGTGTCCGCCTGCCTGGTGGGTGCCTTTGAGAAGACCGACAAGGGCCCGGTCGTCTATGACGGCTGGAAGTGTATGGGCTGCCGGTACTGCATGGTGGCGTGCCCGTTTCAGATCCCGGCCTATGAGTACTTCAATGCCCTCACGCCGGTGGTGAGGAAGTGCACCTTCTGCTTTGAGAGGGTCAGCAGTGAAGGCGATTTCCCTGCCTGCTGCAAGATCTGCCCCCAGGAGGTCATGACCTTTGGAAAGCGCTCGGATCTGTTGAAGGCGGCCCGGCAGAGGATCGAAAAACAACCGGACCGCTACGTCCCGAAGATTTACGGGGAGCATGAAGTGGGCGGAACGGGCTGGCTCTACCTTGCGGAGGTGCCCTTTGAGAAGCTCGGCCTTCTCAAGCTGGGGGAGAAGCCCGTCACTGCGCTCAACGAGACGGTTCAGCACTCCATCTTCAAACACTGGGTCCCGCCCATCGCGCTCTACAGCGTTCTGGGCGGCCTGATGTGGACCTTCAAGAACAAGGAAGAAAAAAAGTAAGAAGCAAAACCCGCCGGCCTCAAGCTCAAGGAAGGAAACTATGAGCCACGCTGAAGAAGCCGTACCCGTTGAAAAGCCCCTGTTCACGCCCGGTGTCTTTGTCCTGCTGGGTCTGATTCTCGTGGGATTCGGATTTGCCGTGTACCGCTACATTTTCGGCCTGGGGGCCATGACGAACCTGAACGACCAGTACCCCTGGGGGATCTGGATCGGGGTGGACGTGGCAACCGGCGTGGCCCTGGCCGCCGGGGGGTTCACCACCTCGGCCCTGGCCCACATCTTTCACCGGGAGCACTTCCACGCCATTGTGAGGCCCGCGCTGCTCACCGCCATGCTGGGCTACACCTTTGTGGCCATGAGCCTCCTGGTGGACCTGGGCAAATACTACAACATCTGGCATCCCATCCTCCCGAGCATGTGGCAGGGGAACTCGGCACTGTTCGAGGTGGCCATGTGCGTGATGTGCTACCTGATGGTGCTCTACATGGAGTTCATCCCCGCGTTCCTGGAGGCGCTCAAGGGAAAGCTCAACCTGCCCGCTCCCCTGAATCGTTTTCAGGGTACGGTGCAGAAGCTCATCGAGAAGGACTGGGTGCAGTCCCTCGTGGGGGTTGCGGACACCTTTTTCGGCAAGATCATGTTCCTTCTGGTCATCATGGGCGTGGTTCTCTCCTGCATGCACCAGTCTTCCCTGGGGGCCCTGATGGCCATCGCGCCCTACAAGGTGCACCCGCTCTGGTACACGCCCATCATGACCCTGCTGTTCCTGCTCTCCGCCATAGCCGTGGGATATCCCATGGTCATCTTCGAGTCCATCCTGGCCTCCAAGGCCTTCGGGCGGAAGCCGGAGATGCACATCCTGAGCCCCCTGGCCCGGTTCATCCCCATCTTCCTGGGGATCTACCTGATTGCAAAGGTCTCGGACCTGGTGATCCGGGATGCTTACGTATACCTGTTTGAAGGCAGCTTTCAGAGCACCATGTTCCTCATCGAGCTCGGCCTTGGCGTGCTCCTCCCCTTCCTGCTGCTCCTTTCCGAAAGGGTCAGGAATTCGCCGCCCGCGCTCTTTGTTTCCGCCATGCTGGTGGTGCTGGGCGTTGCCCTGAACCGAGTGAACGTGTTCGTGGTGGCTTACAAGCCGCCCTATGCAACCGAGCCGTATGTGCCCTCCATCGGGGAGATCTCCGTCACCGTGGCCATGATCTCCGCGCTCGTCCTCTGCTACCGGGTCATCGTCTCGGTCCTGCCGGTCATCCCTTCGGCAGAGGGGGAGCATGCCTAGCGGGCAGAGGGATAAAGGAACTTTTGGTGCGTCTTGATACCTAGACCTAGATCTGATTAGCGGGAGATAAGAGAATGATCCGAAATCCAGGCCTTGGTTTGTTGTGTCTCGTTCTCAGCGGGTTGTTTACTCTCGTCGTAATGTTTTCTTTGACTCCGCTCGCGGGTTCCTCTGCACATGCCGCTGACTGTCCTCCCTGCCCCCCCTGTGAGGGCGAGAAAAAGGCCGAGGGTTCTGAAGTGGACCCGGAAGAGCAGGAGGTGGACGGGGAGATCGAGCTGAACAAGCTGGAGAACCTCTACGAACCGGTCGCCTTTACCCATGAAGAGCACACGGAATACGCGGACGAGTGCACCCAGTGCCACCACCATCAGGAAACGGGTGCATTCAAGCCCTGTGACGAATGCCACAAGCAAGTGCTCTTCCGGGAGGCGGACAAGCTGAACACACCGGGCCTGAGCGGTGCCTACCACCGGCAGTGCATCGGATGCCACATAGAGTATGATAGCGACCTCACAGAGTGCACCGACTGCCATGAGATGAAAGAAAAGGCGCCCGTCAAGAAATAGAGCGACTACCTGAAAAAAGGGGTTTCAGCCCTTCCTCCATTTTTGGTCATCCCAACAAGGTATCCCAGACGAATTCGGTTAAGTCTGCATATCCCGATCTTACGCCGTTCCCGGTGGAAGTCTTCATGCAATATGTGGGTTGGGAAACACCACCCTTGTTTTGCTCAGCCAATGGGCTTGTTGCAACATTTTGGTGCAAATTGCATCGAGATGGTGCGGCGCGATCCAATCTGGCAACAAGGGTTTGTCAAACTTCTGGCGGGGCTACTTCTTGATCTTCATCAGTTCAAGGCTCAGGTTGTGGATGTGGGCCATCTCTTCCCGGATGATGCCGTCGAGCTCTGATCTGCCCATGCCCTCAGGAACCAGGTCTTTTACGCCCAGGTAAAAGACGATGGAATCCTTCTCCGCCTCGATGGCGGCCTTGAGGATCTGTTCCAGGGAGGAAGGGTCGATCTGCTTCTTGAAAAAGACGCGGGTGTCGGCAAACGCGCGGAGGTAACGTTCGGATTCACCTTCCGGGTCAAAAATCGTTGCTCCCTTTTCCGATTCCTTCAACCGTGTTCGCAGAGATGCGAAGGTTTTTTCGTGCTCGTCCTCCATCTGGGCGAGCCCGAGCAGCAGCTCCTTCTTCTCCGCATCATCGATCCGGTCCGAAGCTTCCCGGTAGAACCTGGCCCCGGTCCTTTCCATCTGTTCCGCCATCTCGAATACATCATCCGCATTGAAATCGTAGATCATTTTTCACTCACTCTAAGTTAGCGTGGGTGTTTAACATTTTCGCGGGAAAACGCGCAGGATCCGGACAAAAGAAGGGAAAGTATAGGGAAGGGAAAAAGGAGTGTCAAGGAGAGCGCCTCCTGCCTTTCCTTCCCCCATTTCCTCCCATTGCCACGCAGCACCTTCCGTGCCAGAATAGACACTCTGCGCTGTCCTTGGCACTTGTGAATGCAGTTTCACATGCCTTTTAGGTTCCGACGAAGGAGAAGTGGCCATATACAAGGCGGGCGAAGGTCCGGGTCGCGGAGGCGTACTCCCTGTACGTC
>CAZSUQ010000367.1:0-5772 GCA_964609935.1 uncultured Thermodesulfobacteriota bacterium
GTAGTTCGAACTCGGTCCGGTCGCCTCTGCCGTTACATGGGTCAGGATTGGATCCCCCCCCTTGTTGAGCACCCCGCGGCAAAAGTCCGCACCCGATGACAGGGTCGTCACATTCGAGATGCAGGGGGAGGTATAGTCGTTGTAGATGGCATTGGCGGAAGTCCCTTCCTCGCCGGTGTTCTCCACGGTGAGAAAACGAAGCTCCGCGTTGTCCGCACCCTCGAGCACCCCGGACTCGGGGTCGCCCTCGTATCCGGTGATCTTGGTCACGTTCTCCCCGGAGCCCTGGATGTCCACGTAGGATTTCATCACCAGGGTTAGCCCCTGGATGTCGTACACACCCGGTTCGATGAGGATGAGGTAGGGGTTGCTCGCCGAAGCGTCCGTGATCTTGGCCAGTGCTGCGAGCAGGGCGGTGCCGCTTGCCGTTTCCGTTCCCTTGGGGCTCACCAGTACGGTCTTCTTGGCCCTGTTTGCAACGGTAACCACGAAAATATCCGCCCATGCGGGATTGGAGACGGCAAACAGGAGAACGGTCAGAGCCAGGGCCTTGATCCGGGTTCCATGCAGAATGACGACCTTTTTCATGGTCCACCTTCCTTCCGTTCCTTGCACTTGAAAAGAGCCATGCGTATCTGTTTCCCTGCCATCATGGGCAGGTGCTCGCGTAAAAGGTGTAGGCGTCGTCGTAGACACCCGCACATGTGGCTGTTCCCGTACCCGTGACCGACCCGTCGAGACGGGTGTTGGCCACATTCACGGTGCTGCCCGACGGGTTGTAAATCGCGTTGGTGGATCCGGAGACCACCGAGTGCCCAATGCTGCCGGCCGAGGAGGCCGTGTTGAAGAGGCCATAGCCGTTCGAGGAGCCGGTTGCGGAAACCGTCACGTTCGTCATGACGGCCGAGCCGCTCGTGTTGTTGTACACGCCGTAGCTGTTTGTTGCCCCGGATACAGACACCGTCACGTCCGTAAGAACAAGGCTGGAACCGGAGAAGCCGTTAACCCCAAAGCCGGTCGTTGCCCCGGATGCCGTGGCGGTCACACGGGTCAGGGTGAGGGTCGACGAGCTGGCACCGTACACAGCGACACTGTTCGTCCCGCCCGATGCCGTGGCCTCACATTTGAACATGTTGGGTGAGGCGGTGTGGTTGAAAACACCAAGGTTGGATTCGGCTGCGCCGGATGCCATGGCCGTGACAGACGTCATCTCGGGTGAGGAATTTTCATTGTGAACGCCGCTGTTCCAGGTTGCTCCGCCGGTGGCCTCGGCCGTCACGGACGTCATGACCGGGAACGAGCCGCTCACGTTGTAAACACCGTAGTTTCTTGTTGTCCCCCCGGATGCGGTTGCGGTCACGTGGAGCATGGAAGGGGAGGCGCCGTGGTTGTAGGCAGCGTAGCAGTACGATGCGTCCTTTGCGGCAAGCGTCACGTTCCTCAGGGCCGGTGAGGTTCCGTTGTTGTACAGGGCCACGGCATGCACCCCTCCGCCTGTGTTCTCGATGGTCAGATAATCCAGGTCCGCATTGTCCGCTCCCACCACGACCCCGGAGCTGGAGCTGTCCCTGTTTCCGGTGATCTCCGTGACGATCTCCCCTGAACCCTGGATGTCCACGTAGGATTTCATCTGCAGGCTTTCCCCGCCGATGTCGTACACGCCCGGCTCGATGTAGACCAGGTACGGTTTCGTCGCCGAGGCGTCCGTAATCCTGTCCAGCGCTGAGAGCAGGGCCGTGCCGCTTTCCGCTGCCGTGCTCCTGGGGCTCACCAGCTCGGTGCGGCGGCCCGGCTTGCCCGCCGGCACCGAATAGAAACCCGCCCCCACGACCCCGGAGCACAACAAGAGGAAAGATGCCAGGGCCAGGAATCCGGACAACCCTCTGGTCCTTGGATTTCTCATGCCTTCTCCCCTGTTACTGCCGTTTCTGGATAGAGAATAGAAGAGAACCTGTGGTAGGTCAACAGAAAAACACACAAGATGTTGTGGGTGTCTTGTGGTGTGGTGGGATGGATCCTTTCATTGGGAAGTTGAGGTGGTATCCTGGAAACCCATTGCAAGGCTTTCCCTTCATCTCATTCTTCCTTTTCCCGCTTTGCATCCAATTGCCTGGGTCCCAGTGAGGATGAACGAAGCGAAACTTTGGCAGCGATCATGCCATGGTTGTGCTTCGCAACCATCAACCCCTTTGACCGGCGTTCGCAATTCTGCTAACAAGTCGATTGGATTTTTATGGTTCGTTCGACAGGGGTTTTCCCCGAGAGTCATTGTACGAGAGTTCAGGCAGGCCAAGCAGAAAGGAACAAGGCGTTGCCCCCAAAAGCTCACCAGACCCTTTTCGCCCCTGCGGAAAGGAGCACACAGGAAGAGGTGGAGTGTCAGTCCGAACTCCTTGGTGGAGACCCGTTCCTCCTCGGGGTCCTGAACCTGCTTCAGGAAGCCGTGATCATCCTGAACAGGAACCGGCAGATCCTGTTCGCAAACAAGGCTTTTTCCCATCTTGCCGCAAGAGGAGAAAGCCCTGATCTAGCGGGCCTCCGGCAGGGCGAAGCCCTCGGGTGCGGGAATGCCTATCGAACGGAAGCCGGATGCGGGACCTCGAAGCACTGCTCGGTCTGCGGGTTCATCAGGAGTGTCCTTGCCAGCCAGGAGGGAAAAGACGGGGTTCAGGAATGCCGGATCACCCGGCAAGACAGCGGCCAGGCCCTGGACCTGCGGATCTTTTCCTCCCCGCTCCTGTACAAGGGGCAACCCTACACCATCCACACGGTGAGGGACATCAGCCACGAAAAGAGGAGAGGCGCACTGGAGCAGCTCTTCTTCCACGACATCCTGAACACGGCGGGGAACCTGCGGGGAATGGCGGAATACCTGAAGGATTCCGGTGCAAAGGAGGAAGAGGAGTTCGTTGAGAGCATCCACGAGATCAGCGAGCAGCTGATCCACGAGATCGAGGCCCAGAAGGAGCTGACCCTGGCCGAGAACGATGAGCTGCCGGTCCACCCTTTTCCCTTTTCCACCACAGAGATCCTCCACAGCGTGGCGGAGCAATACAAGGCCCATGAAATGAGCAAACACCACGAGATCCTGGTTGCCCCGGATTCGACGGATGTGGTGATGACCAGCGACTGGAACCTTCTCTCCCGGGTCCTCGGCAACATGGTCAAGAACGCCATCGAGGCCTCGGACCCCGGATCCCGCATCACCCTGGGCTGCGAGGCCGACCCGGAAGATGTCCGGTTCCGGGTCCACAACCCCAAGGCCATGCCGGGCGAGGTCCAGCTTCAGGTCTTCCAGCGCTCCTTTTCCACCAAGGGGTCGGGCAGGGGGCTGGGAACCTACAGCATACGCCTTCTCACCGAACGCTACCTGAAGGGCCGTGTGTCGTTCACCTCGTCGCCGGAACAGGGCACCACCTTCACGGCCGCCTACCCCCTGTCTCTGGGGGAGGAGTAGGCTTCTTTCCTCGTTTCGATTATGCTTTCATTATGGAGAACCACTCCTTCCTACGACACCTGTTCACAATTGCTAATAACCCTCTGGTCAACCGGATACGGGGGTTTGCATTCCGACTCACCCTCCTCTCCCTGCTCTTTGCCGCGGCAGGCTGCCCGAACCCGGTGGAGGAGATCCCCACCATCGAGCTGGCGGGTACGCCGGCGGAGATCGGCGCCGCATGGGGAGACGTGAACGGGCTCTTCATCCGCGAGGAGATGGCCAGGTTCGCGGCCTACGCGGACCGGGAGGTCCTGCTTGCCCGGGGTCAGCGCTTCATCGAGATCTGCTCCCTGGTGGCCCCCCACTGGCTGGAGGAGGCAGAAGCCATTGCCAACGCCACAGGCGTGGATCCGGAACTCTACGCGGTCTACGCGGGCACCATCTACCGCAACCTCTACCAGTACGATGAATGCACCTCCTATGCCGTGTCCCACAACTACACCAGGAACAACGCCGTGTTCTTCCACAAGACCCGCGACAACGTGGAAAAGCCCCAGGCAGCGTGCGTGGTCCACAACCCTGATTTCAACAAATTCATCGCCGTGACCGATGCCAGCGTGCTGGCCTGCATGATGATGGTGAACGACCAGGGGCTGGCAGGGTCTGCGGACACGGGCGGGCTTGCGCCCGAGGTGCCGGCCTATCGCGGCATGATGAACACCTTTCTGCTCCGCTACATCGCAGAGAACGCAACCCTGTGCGAGGATGCCCTGGGCATCATCGAGTCCTTTGTGGCCCAGGGATACTACGCAGGCGGTGCGCACACAGGGACCCACTGGCTCTTTGTGGACAGGAACGGCACGGTTCTGGAGGTCTCCAACAACGAGACCCAAGTTACCCACGCCGATCACAGCCATGAGAAGGTCTACTTCAGCAAGCCCTGCAATGCCTGGCAGTGGCTCGAGGATGCCGCCGCTCCCATTGACTTCCACACGTTTCACAATGTGTCCCGCCGCGATCCCATCATCTGCCTGGATTCCAGCATCTCGGGCATGACCGTGGAGGTGAACAAGGATCACCCGGACATGCTCACCTGCGCCTGGCTCACCCTTCCGGCAAAGGGGCTGGCCTTCCCGCTCTTCATGGGCATGAACCGGACACCGCTCCCCTTTGTCACCGGGGACATCCACTGGCTCTCAAAAGGGATCGATGATGCCGTGGATGCGTGGGAGTCCATTGAACGGAGCACGCACACGGGCAAGGCGTTCACAGAGAACGTTGCCAGGAACCGGATCGAAGGGGGCAATACCGAAGGCGCGCGCGAAACCCTCAGCAACTGGACCCTCCGGAGTGCCACAACCCTGAAGGGGAACGTCCTTGACCGCAGCGGATGGGAGCAGGTGGGCCAGGATCCTCTGGACTTCATCTATGCCTCGAACAACCAGGTGTATGCCTGTACCGGCACAAAGGTGAAGAAGCTCGAAGGGGATCAATGGACCGACTGGGTGGACTTTGGCAAGCCCTTTACCAGCATCTCGGCAACCCAGAGCTATTTATACGGTTTGATGGACAACAGCGAGATCTGGCGGTGGACCTTTGACGGGACCGGCTTGGAGCAGGCGGGCTCTTCAAACAACTGGGCCATCTACGGGGACGGAGAGCAGGACTTCTACGTGTGCACAGGCAACGAGATCAAGCGGCTCGTTTCCGGCTCATGGGTCCCGTTCGTGGATTTCGGCATGAAGTTCGAGGGGCTCACTGCCACAAGCAGCTTCTTCTACGCGCTCACCCCAGCGGGCGAGGTCTTCCGGTTCCGGAAGGACGGGACCGATCTCGTGCAGGTGGGATTCGTGGACAACCGTTTCCTTTTTGCAGAGGCGGCCGAGCTTTACAACTGCACCCCAAACCAGGTGAAGCGGCTGGTAAGTGGTGTGTGGGTGGATTTCGTCCAGCGGCGGTTTGATGTGATCTGCTCAACTGATGATATGTTCTACGGTATGCTCAGCAACGGGCCGGTGTATCGGATTCCGAAGCCTGAGCTGCCCTATACACAGTAAGTGAAGCCGTTCACTCCCCTGACAGCTAACGCTGAAATCAGCGGCGCGGTTTTTTGCGCCCGCTGAATATTTTGGTTATATGTTTTTATTGCTTTTTGATTCTATGGAGTTAAGGGCTTTTTCCAACAGCATATTAAATTCCTCGGGCTTTTCCAGCATTGGAAAGTGACCCGTTTCTTCAATATAAAAAAGTTGATAGTTTTTTATATGCTTTCTGTTTTCTTCAGGTGCTGTCGGCCATAATCTGGCGTTTATTGAGACCACAGGAATAGTGAT
>CAZSUQ010000368.1:0-5770 GCA_964609935.1 uncultured Thermodesulfobacteriota bacterium
AGGCATCTGGGGGAGGCCTTCCGCCGGAAAGGCGTGCAGGTGGTGGGGATCGACAGGAACCACGAGGATGTGGCCAAGACCGGGAATTGCCTCCGGATTATGGAAAAGGAGGGGGAGGGCGGAGGAGGTTCCTGGATGACCGTGCAGGGGGACGTGACCCGGCTCCCCTTTGAAGATCATGCATTCGATGTGGTCATCTGCTCCGAGGTGCTGGAGCACATCCCGGACGACCACAAGGCCATCGAGGAGATCGTCCGCGTGCTCAAGCCCGGAGAGCTTCTAGCCGTGAGCGTGCCCCGGTTCTTTCCGGAAACCGTTTGCTGGGCGCTGTCAAGGGATTACCGGACCGAGCCGGGGGGCCACATTCGCGTGTACAGGAAGAAGCAGCTGATCCGGCGGCTGGAATCCTCCGGGGTCCGGTGCGAATCCACGGGCTGGGCGCATGCGCTTCATTCCCCCTACTGGTGGCTCAAATGCCTCGTGGGGCACAAGAACGACGAGGCATGGCCGGTCCGGCTCTACCACAGCCTCCTGGTGTGGGATATCGTGAAACGGCCCTGGCTGACGAGGACCCTGGACAGGCTTCTCAACCCGGTGATCGCGAAAAGCTGTGTACTCTATCTGACCAAGGCAGGGGATTGATATGGATCTTAAGATTTCCAGCAGCTCGAGGCCGGCCTTTGACCTGGAACTGGCCGCCGCTGCGGGCCTGATCGTGCGGACGCAAAGGGAGAGCGGGGAGATTCCCTGGAGCGAGGGGGACAAGACCGATCCGTGGGACATGGTGGAAGCGGTCATGGGTCTCAGCATCGGGGGGTATCACACCGAGGCAAGGAAGGCCTTCGAGTGGCTGGCGAACCAGCAGCTGAGTGACGGAAGCTGGTACTCCTATTACCGCAACGGCGAGCCTGAAGACAGGACCCGGGAAGCCAACATGTCCTCCTACATCGCGGTGGGGGTTTACCACTACTACCTGGTCACCGGAGACAGGGCCTTTGTGGAGCGCATGTGGAAAACGGTGTGTTCCGGAATCGATTTCTCCCTGAGCCTCCAGAATAAGAGCGGGGAGATCTACTGGGCCGTCAGCCCCACGGGAGAGGTGGATCCCATGGCCCTGCTTACAGGGTGCAGCTCGATCTACCTTAGCCTGAAGTGTGCGCTGGCCCTGGCGGACCTGCTCGGCAGGCGCAGGAAGCGGTGGAAGGAAGCGCTGGAAGCGCTTGGGGATGCGATTCGCAACAAGCCCACCCTTTTCAACATGACCAAGTCACGCTTCTCCATGGACTGGTTCTACCCGATCCTCTGTGGGGCGGTGTCGGGCGACATGGCCCGGGAGCGGGTCGAGAAGTACTGGAAGAAGTTCGTGGTCAAGGACAGGGGTGTGCGCTGTGTTTCCGACCAGCCCTGGATCACCGTTGCGGAATCCTCGGAGCTCTGTATGGCGCTTGCAGCC
Organism: uncultured Thermodesulfobacteriota bacterium; assembly: GCA_964609935.1. GTDB lineage: Bacteria > Desulfobacterota > DSWW01 > DSWW01 > DSWW01 > CAYTRL01. The sequence goes on from CAZSUQ010000368.1 coordinate 1,454, forward strand.
ATGGGCAACCGGAAGCTTTCGGAAATCGTTTTCGGCTGGCTCCAGGAGAATCGCTTTGACGACGGATCCTACTGGTGCGGCTACACCTTCCCGGACATGATCGTCTGGCCCGGGGAAAAGCTCACCTGGACCAACGCTGCGGTGCTTCTGGCAGCGGATGCCCTGTACGACATCACGCCCGCCGGCCGTATCTTCTGTCACCGGTTCTGGTCCAATCCCGAATTCTCTTCTATTCTCCGAGATGAGGAACCGCAGGAAGAACCCGCTCCCTCAAGGGGACCGGTTCATCAGGAGCCCCTCTTTCGGATGTCGGCCAGGGATTTGCGCGACGAAGGAAAACGCTGAGTCCGGCCCTGTAGAACGTACACACGTGTGCCGTGGACTGCCATGCGAAGGGACCACCGCCCCTACTACATCAAGAAGACAATCCTGAAGGTTCGGGATTTCTACGCTCGGCGCTTCCTGGCGCCGCAGTTCGAGCACCTTGGCGACGGGTTCACCTTTATGGAGCCCTGGTTCGTGGAGGTTTTCGGTGCTCCCATCATCCTGGGCAAGTATGCGAACGTGATCGCCACCTCTGAGAACAAGGTCCGGTTCACCATCTGGTCCCGGCCCGAAGAGGAGGGCCGGATCGAGATCGGGGATTACTGCCTGATCTGCCCGGGCGTGCGGGTCAGCGCCGCCACGGAGATCGTGATCCGTGACAACTGCATGCTGGCAAACGGCGTGTACGTCACGGACTCGGACTGGCACGACACCTACAACCGGGTTGCACCCATCGGAAAGAGCGCACCCGTTCGGATCGAACAGAACGTGTGGGTCGGGGACGGCGCCTTTGTCTGCAAGGGCGTGACCATCGGTGAGAACAGCATCGTGGGCGCTCGCTCCGTGGTGGTGGACGACGTGCCCGAGAACACCATCGTGGCCGGGAACCCGGCCAAGGTGGTCAAGCATCTGGACCCGAACGAGGAGATGACGACCCGGGAGCACTGGTTTGCCGACCCGGAAAAGCTGTTCGAAGAGATCGATCAGCTGGACCGGAAGAACCTCGGTGACAACAGCATGACGGACTGGATCCGGTCCGTGCTGCTCCCGAAAAAGGGTGACTGATGGACCGAAATAAAACGACAGCTGTGTTTCCCCCCTACAAAGTCGCCCGTCACAAATCTCCAAGGGAACCCCGAACAGCACCAAACCGCTAAGGCTCTCCTGAAACATTGGGAACTTTCGTATCTGAAAGAGCGCAGAAATCCTGGAACAATTATCATGCGAGTTGCCATCATCGCCCCTCCCTATCCCCTGCAGGAGGCCCCCGCCCCTCCGCTCGGCGTTTGCTACGTTGCCGCAGCCTTTGAAGCCGGCGGCGCGGACGTGAAGATCATCGACTACATCGTTTCCGGGTACAGCCCGGAAAAGCTTGCCAGAGAGCTGGAGGTATTTCAGCCGGACATCGTGGGGTCCACGTCCGTGACCATGAACTTCCCCGGTGCGGCCGAGATCGTCTGCAAGGCAAAGGAGCTCCGCCCGTCGGCCATGACCATGATGGGCGGCCCCCACGTGAGCTTTGACGCGGAAGACACCTTGAAGAAGTATCCCGGGATCGATCTCATCGTGATGGGGGAGGGGGAGGAGACCATCCGGGAGCTCATTCCCCGCGTTGAGGATCACAGGGCGCTCCGGGAGGTCAAGGGGATCGCCTTCCGGGAGGACGGCGGCGGGGTCGTCAGGACCGAACCGAGGGCGTTCATTCAGGACCTGGACAGCCTGCCCCTTCCCTCGAGGCACCTGCTGGAGTGCTCCCGCTATCAGGCGCTGGGTTTCCCTGTGAGCATCGTCACGGCCCGTGGGTGCCCGTATCCCTGCATCTTCTGCCAGGGCCGCCGCATGGTGGGAAGCCGGGTCCGGTACAGGGATCCGGTAAGGATCGTTGACGAGATCGAGGAGATCCTTGCCTATGGATTCACGCGGATCAACGTGGCGGACGACCTGTTCCTGTCGAAGAAGGATAGGGCACAGGCGGTGTGCAGGGAGATCCTCAAGCGGGGTCTCGACGTGCCCTGGAGCGCCTTTGCACGGGTCAACACCGTGGACCCGGAGACCCTGCGCTTGATGCGCGAGGCGGGGTGTGATTCCATCAGTTTCGGCATAGAGAGCGGAAACCCTGAGATGCTCGAGCGGATCGAGAAGAAGATCACCCTGGACCAGGCGAGAAGGGCGGTGGAGATGTGCAAGGAGGCGGGGATCATGCCTCACGCCTCCTTCATGATCGGTCTGCCGGGAGAATCCGAACAAACGATGAAGGATTCCGAGGCCTTTGCCAGGAGCCTGGACATCATCTACGGTTACCATTTCCTTGCACCTTTTCCAGGCACAACCGTTCGGGAGAAGGTGGATACCTATGACCTGGAGATCCTTTCCAGCGACTGGTCCCTGTACGACGCCAACCGGGCCGTCGTACAGACCTCGTCCCTTTCAGCAGAGGAAATCGAGTCCTTCTATACAACCTACGAGATGGAAAACACCACCTTCTGGGAGGAGCTCGAAGAGGGCTACAGGGAGGGGACCCTTTCCCCCGAGGATCGCTTCCGCGTTATGGGTAAACACAGGATGGAACTGGCCTTCCAGATCCTCACCGAAGACATCATCGAGGAACACGGCCTGTTTCCTGTGGCGGTCCCCGAGTCCGATGGCCGGAGTGCGGAAAACCTTCTCATGGACAAAATCGAGGAGATCACGGGACGGGAAAGGGAGCTCATCGAGCTTACGGTCAAGCACTACATCGAGAACGGATACATCAAGGTCATGAACACCGGCAGGGAAATCCGCTGGTACTGGACCCACAACCTTCGTGAGGATTTCGGCCCCCATTCCCTCACCGAAGCGACCTGCAGGCCTGCCTCCTGATCGCTTCCCTTCGATCCGCCTTCATGTTTCCAGGGATTGCCTTGTCTTGATTTGGGGGGGGCGTTCCTTCAGGCGACTTTTAAGCGACTTGGTATGGCATCCCTATCCACGATTTCCCTTTGAAGATCCTTTTTCTGAATCTTGCCGGAGGCCGTCTTGGGCAGCTGGCTCAGGAAAAAGACTTCGGAAGGCACCATATAGTTTTCGAGCTGGGAGAGGCAGGCCTTTTTTATTTCCTGTTCCGTAAGCTTTGCTCCCTCTGCAAGCCGGACATAGGCATGAATGGCCTCGCCGAGAAGTTCATCAGGGCATCCAACGACCGCTGCCTCCATAATGCCCGGGATCCCGTAGAGTGCGTTTTCGACTTCCACCGGGCTCACCTTCTCCCCTCTTGTCTTGATGATGTCGTCACTCCGGCCGACAAAATACAGAAAGCCCTCATCATCCATCCTGAACCAGTCCTGCGTGCAGAGCATTTTCTCCCCTGGAAGGGGGCCATCCTTTAGCATCTGTCGGGAGAGTTCCGGCTGCTTCCAGTAGCCGCTCATGAGGTGGGGGCCTCGAACATGCAGGACTCCGGTTTCACCGGGGGTCACGGGCTCTCCTTTTTGCGAAAGAAGGAACACCTGTGTGCCGGGGATCGCCTTGCCCACAGAATTTGGCTTCTGGTCCAGCCGTTCGGGTTCGAGGTAGCTCACCCGTTTGCATTCCGTGAGCCCGTACATCTTGTAGATCATTGCATTGGGAAAGATCTGCTTTAGAACCGTCATGAGGTGGTCGGACAGGGCCGCGGCCGTATTCGTGACCCGCTGGATGGAGGGGAACTGGAACGGCTTCCGTTGGTACATTGAAACAAGTGTAGAAAAAATGGTAGGCACGCCGGGAAAAACCGTGACTTGCTGTTCCTTGATTCTTCGAAACACCTGAGCCGGATAGGTGAATGAGCGCTCGAGCACGATCGTGCCCCCCAGATACACGGACATCAGAAGTTGGTAGAGGCCGTAGTCAAAGGCCAGGGGGAGCACGTTTAGAATCCGGTCCTGTTCCCACAGGCGAAGGTACTCCGTGAGGCTTCCTACCGTGAAGGCCATGGCCTGATGAGTCATCATCACACCCTTTGGATTTCCTGTGGAACCCGAGGTATAGATCAGGGCGGCGAGATCCACAGGGATGGTACCCGGCGGCTCGGCGAGCGGTTTCCCCCCCTCCACGGCCTTTTCAAAGGATTCCATGGGAAGGGACGCTTTGGAGAATTCTTCAGGCATCTTGCCCGAGCATATCAGACCTGTAAGCTTTGACAGTCCGGGCAGGATAGGCAGGAAGGTTTTTGCATGGTGTCCATCCGACAGGAGGAACCTGGCATCGCTGTCATCAAGGATATACTCGAGCTTCTTGGCCTTGGTCTGCGTATTG
>CAZSUQ010000369.1:0-5761 GCA_964609935.1 uncultured Thermodesulfobacteriota bacterium
TCTGCAAGCCATGTCCCTCTCAGGGGCTGGGAGGCGGACATCTGGCTCACCGCACGGGAGGGCCAGAAATAGTAGTAAAGATACTCGTTGAAAAACAGCCCCTTCTTTCTCTGCTCCGGATCGGAAAAGAGATCCTGGTATCGTTCGAGGAAGCGGGGATCCTTTAACAGTTCCTCAAGGAGATTCCGGTCCTCGTGCCAGAGGGCTCGGGTCCAGGAGAGATGGTTCAGGCCGAAGGTCTCGGGCCGGATGGTGTCCGGGTCAAGGTCCAGGAATTGACAGGCTGCGTAGAGCGCATGATTCGCGCTGTCACAGATGCCGATCACGTTTCTAAAACCGGAGAGCCACAAGCCCAGGGAGGTGATTCCCACCGGATTGGTGAAGTTGAAGATCCACGGGTCCTTCCCGACCCTCTGCGCTTCACGCACGATCTCCATCAGGGCGGGCAAGGTCCTGCAGGCCATAGCAATGCCGCAGGCCCCCACGGTTTCCTGTCCGAGCAACCCGATGGAGAAGGCGGTCTCCTCGTCCCTTGCCCTCTGGGCGAGTCCTCCCGGACGGATGGCGGTCACCACGGCCTCGGTCCCGGAGAGGGCGTCCGCAAGCGAGCCGGTCCCAGTCACCCTGATCTCAGAGGAAGACATCCCCTCCCTCTCCAGCAGAAGCAGCCCGATCTTCTGCATGAGATCCTGGCGGTCCCTGTCCTTGTCGAAGAATCGTATCTCACCTCGAAACCCCCTCCGAATGGCGGCCTGAAGGAACAGGGGGCTCCGGACCCCGCCGGCCCCCACAAACGTCAAGGTCCTCTCCGTTGCCAATTCGTTTTCTCCCTTTGTGTTGCGTTCGACCCCGCCCGAGGCACGCTCACTCGCTCATTCGTATTCCCTCGGATTTTTTTTCAACATCCGGGTATAATCAGCTGGACTCGCGACCCGGCGTTGCCGAAACGAAACCTTCCGCCTCCCAAGCAGTCTGCCAGGAAAACACCATGTCGTCACTCGTTGCCGCATTTCAGAAGATCCTTCCCGTCTTCTTCCTGATCGCCCTGGGCTATGGTTTGCGCCGCACCCGGTTCATGAGCGACGACTTCATCAAAGGCCTGAGCCAGTTCGTCTTCTACGTCCTGATTCCTCCCCTCATGTTTTTAAGCGTTGCCAAGGAAAGCCTGAAAAACTCCTTTGATCCTGTGATCATCTTCCCCACCATGAGTTGCCTCGTCCTGTTCTGTGGAATCCTCTTTCTTATGAGCGGCACCCGGCTCCCCCCTTCCCAGCAGGGGGTCTTTACCCAGGGCGCCTCACGTTCCAATCTTATCCTTGTGGGGCTTCCGATCCTGGAAAACCTCTACGGGGAGTCCGTCCTGGGCCCGATCGTCGTATTTATTGCATTTCACGCCCTCTTGAACAACCTCTTGAGCGTCCTGGTCCTGGTCCTGCCCCACCACTCCTGGAAAGAAGTCTCCAGTTGGAAGAGGATGGCGGGCCAGGTGATAATCAATCCCGTGATCCTGGGCTGTGCCGCAGGCATGGCGTTTACTTCTGCCGAGCTTACGCTGCCCACCATCCTGGAGAAGACCTTGCAGGGCCTTTGCAACGCAGCCATCCCCCTGGCCCTTCTGATTGTTGGCGCTTCACTGCCCAGGGCGCCCATGCGCGGCCAGGTTCGCCTCGTGGGCTTCTCCTGCCTGCTCAAGCTGCTGCTCTTTCCCCTCTGTATCTATTTCGTGCTGGACTGGCTGGATGTGTCGAAACAGGGGCTGCTCATATCCGTGGTGCTGCTCGGCTCGCCCACGGCCGCCATCAGCCAGATCATGGCAAAGGAGATGAAGGGGGACGAGTCCCTGGCCTCCTCCATCGTCACAATGACGACCCTGCTGTCCCCCTTTACCCTTTCGGTCTGGATCAGCCTGCTCTTTTGAGGGCGAGAAAGCATCTATCAAAAAAAATGCTCGAAACAGGAGAGGGAGGCCTCATCAGGGAGGGAACTTGGCAAGGCAAGGAAACCGTTCAGGGGCGAAAGAGCTCACGGTGAAGGCGTTCTACAGCAGGGTCTGGGAAGAGTACGCTGACCCGCGCTTTCATCCCATTACGGCTGCAGCCCTGTCCGTGCAGTGCCGTATCGTTGAGGAGTGGGCCCGAACGAAAATGCCGGAAAGCATCCTCGATCTCGGCTGCGGACCCGCCCCTGTGGTGAACGGCGGGGAAGGACGCTTCCTGGTCTGCGCAGACCTTGTGCAGGACATGCTTCTGCGAATCAAGGAGGAGATGGATGTCCCGGTCCTGTGCCTGGATGCACAAAAGCTCCCCTTCCGGGACCGCTGTTTTGATCTGATCTGGTGCGGCCTTCTGGTGGACCACATCTCTGCGGTGGGGGAATGGATCCAGGAGCTGTGCCGGGTGTTGAAGCCGGGCGGTACCATCGGTCTTGCATGCTGGGAGCGTTCACGGCTCCCAAAGGATCGTTATCCCAGGGATCAGAGGATGTGTTACTCCACTTCACGTGGAGAGGAACTGTCCGTTACGAGCTACCCCACCTGGCCCGAGGTCCTGGAAATCCTGGTTGCACTGGACCCTGCGTTCGAGCTGAAATCCTTTCCCATCGTCCCCGGGGAATATGTCCTTCAGGTGGCATCCGCTCGCATCGGTCCGTGAAAATCGGATTGAACCGCGCGGGAAAAAGGCATCGGCTTACAGGTACGGGCTAGCCGGACGCCTTGTGGAGTCGGTTCCATTTTTCTGCGCGGACCTGATCCTTGATCCGCCTCACGTGCCCCCTGCCCAACCCCTTCACCTCGCAGTCCAGCTCGAAGTAGCGGCGAATCATCTCGTCGTCAAGGATGCCGAAGCAGTCGATCACGGCAATGGGCTTCCCGGTCCACTTCACCACGTCCTCCGGGTCGAGATCGAGATAGGCCTCGTGGCGAACCGCAAAGATGACGGCGTCCACGTCCCGGAAGGCCTCGGACAGGTCCTCCAGCATCCTCAGGTTCTTCAGCTTTTCCTGGTTCCGGTAAAACCGGGCAAGGCTGTAATTCGGGCGTGGATATTCGTCCTGCTTTTCAAGCTCCCACCAGTGCCTCACGTAGGGATCGTGCGCCCTGAGTTCCGCACCCATCTCGGTGAGCTTTCTCACAACGAGCTCGGAACCGCTGTACCGTGTGTCCCCCACGTCCTCCCTGTAGGAGACGCCCAGAACCAGGACCTCGGCAGCGGCCAGGGGCCGGTTCATGTTTCGGAGGGCGTCCCTCGTCAACTGTGCCACGTGAAAGGGACGGGTGTCGTTGATGTCCACCGCCAGGGGGGTCATCTTGAAGAGGGTATCCTCGAACCCGAAGACATGCTTGTAGGCCCAGCATCCAAGGCCGCCGTCCTTTGGCAGGCAGTAGCCGCCGATCCCAGGGCCCGGGAAGATGATGTTGCTGTGCGTGGGCCTCACCTTGATGGCCTGGATCACCTTCATCAGATCCACCCCGTTTCTTTCCGCAAAGGTGGACCACTCGTCCAGGAAGGCAAGCATACATGCACGGAAGCTGTTCTCCACGATCTTGGAGGTTTCGCTCTCCACGGGCCGGTCCAGAACGGTCAGGGGATACTCCTCGGTATTCAGCACCTCGTTCAGGAAGGTTTCGACCCGCTCTTTTGCCTCGTCATTGATGCCGCTGCATACCCGCCAGAAGTTGCGTACACTGTCCACATACTCACGTCCCGGCATCACCCTTTCGTAGCTGTGCGCCAGGAGCGGGAACTTGGAGATCCCCCTCCGCTCAAAGGCCTTTCGCATGATCGGGTAGGCAATCTGTTCCGTGGTCCCGGGTGGAACGGTTGTTTCGATGAGGACAAGCGCTTCCGGAGGGATCTTCTCCCCGATGACATCAAAGGCCTTCTCCAGTGCCATCATGTCCACGCTGCCGTTCTGGATGTTGCCGACGGCCTCCTTGACGTAATCGCACTGCACATCCACCACAACCACGTCGGCAAAGGTCAGGGCATCATAGGTGAAGGTGGCTTCCAGGTTCTTTTTCTCCTTGACGCACCGCTGGATCAGTTCCTCCACCTGCGGGTCCTCCGACGTGACCGGAGAAACCCCGCGGTTCAGCAGGGGGATCTTCCAGAAGCTCCGTTCACTGGGACGCTGCATGCCGATGACGAACTTGGACGGTTTTCCGTTTTCGTCTTCTGCATCCGCCACAACGGCAGCCATGACCACGCCCACAAAGCCGATGCCCACCACCACCACGATTTCCCTGCCCAGGCCTCGCTGCTCGTTCACGAGCGCTTGCAGCCGCTCCAGCTCCTTGCGATAATCCTCTTCGTCCGGAAGGGGGAATTCCTCTCCGTCCGGACTCACGGAAACGAGTTTGTCCATGGATCTCACTCCTTGTAAATTGAGATTCTTTTTAAGAGATCGTGCACGCAGATCGTGCACGCAGATCGTGCAATATATTCTTCTTCGACAAAAACAAAATGGAAGTTTACATGAAACAGACGATTCCTCCAACCAGGGGGCGCGAACAACACCCGGCTTTCCCTTTTCGCTTGAAAAAACAACAGGTTCAGGCTTGCAGGATTGCACGATGAACGTGTTGGAAGCAAGGTCGCCTGAGTGAAAAGGCAAGCCTCTTACATGGGAGAAGGAGCAGCAATCCGTGAGCAGCAGGCAAGAGGGTCCATTCATCCGCACCGCGATTGAACAAGAGGAGGATCGGGCAACCGCAACCGTCCTTCTCCACGCCGGGCATCAGGGGTGGATGGAGCTGCCTCACGGCGGTGTCCTCATGTCCATGGTGCTGGAACTGGCGCATCGCGGCCTCGACGAACCGGTGTTCGTTGAGAAGAACTACCCGATACGCCTCTCCTTTCGATGGGGAGGGCCTTCCCTCTCTCTGAATCAATACGCGGTGGTCGGGGTGGAGAGAGAAGGCGGGGAAATCCGGGGTTGGGTGAAAAAGGACGCCGACTCTTCCCCCACGCTTACGGCAATCATCCGGAGTGGCGGGCATGGCAACGGTCCGCTTTCGAGCGATCCGAACCAGGCTTCCCCTGCCATGGAACGCGTCGCAGGAGAATCCAGGGAGAACGCGCTCCCCCTCCCTTACACACGCAACTGTTTTGTCTGCGGATCGGAACGAACAGAGTTCGGACTTCAAAGAAGATTCTTTTGTCTGGAAGACGAGGAACCGAAGATCGTCTTCACATGCATGGATCCGGACGCGAACGAAGGAAACAACCCGGCAAGCTTTCGCCTGGACGAAGCCCAGGCACATCCGGGCTGCCTTGCCGCCATTCTGGATGAAACCATGGGGTGGAGTGGATTCGTACATGCACGGCAGGGGGGCGTGACCGTAAAACTCGAGATCGACATCCTCCGCCCTGCCACCCCGGAGGAAAAACTGCTCTGCTACGCCGCCTGTACCGGAACACGTGGAAAGCGTTCAAGCCGTCTGTTCTGGTATGCAGAAGGCGCCTTCCTGCCCATGGCCCAGGCAGGGGCTCTGCCGGTCATGCTCGCCCAGGGTCAATGGCTTACCGTCCCGAGACTCACAGAGGAGATGAAGCGCCACCTGATCCCGCCCGAATGGACTGCCCGCTGGTTCCCCTCCAAAACCCCTTGACTTCCGCCCTGCCGTGATTACCTTTTTCCCCAGAGAAGGGGAGAAAAAAGAGACCGCCGCGGCAAACCCTTCGGATACAATCGAAACAAAAGGAGAAACCAAAATGTTGATTCGATACAGCCCGAGAAGAAATCTGATTCGTAGAGACGT
>CAZSUQ010000370.1:0-5756 GCA_964609935.1 uncultured Thermodesulfobacteriota bacterium
GTCCGGTCCCAACATGGCTCTCAAGAGGGACATCTGGAAACAGGTGGAAGGCCATGTCTGCATGGATGACAGAAAGGTCCATGAAGATATCGACCTGGCCATGAATATCCATCGGGTTGGTGGGACCATAAAAAGGGACAACACCCTCCTTGTTCAGACCTCGGCCAGGCGTATCCGGGGCTCTCCATGGGAATTCGCCGTGGAGTATCCGTTTCGAACCCTGAGAACCCTGTGGCGATACAGGTCCGTACAGGCGCGATTTCATTCCAGGTGACAGGACTCTTCCGGCACAATGACATGGTTGACAGATTTCCTGCAATGGGTTGAAGAAACCAGGGCGGACCGGGTTGCCGAGATCCTGAGCCCACACGTGGATGGCTCCGTGTTGGATGTGGGCTGCTGGAACGGTCTGGCGGTCGAGCGATTACAGCTTCGAAGCGTGGTTGGTATCGACGTGGTGATCCCGCCCCAACCTCGAATCCGCATGACGCGGTTCGATGGTATGCACGTTCCCTTTTCCGACAGGTCCTTTGACACGGTTCTCTGCTCCACGGCCCTTCACCATGCAGGGAACCCACGTGTTCTCCTCCGGGAGATGAAGCGAGTGGGCGAGAAGATCGTTGTTCTTGAGGATGCATACGATACATGGATGGACAGGGCGTCCGTGCTTGCCCTCCATGGGATCGGATCCCGGCTGATCCCCATTCCCCATCATCGAGAGGGTTTTCGCTCTGCTCCAACGTGGCAAAGCATGTTCGAAGAAGAGGGCCTGCACGTGAGCCATTTCTCCCGTCATCCTGGCATACAGCCCATCTGGTGGTTTCTGAGGAATGACCTGTACGTCTTGACGAGACGGTGAATGTCATGAGACACGCGATGATCACCTCCAGTGATGAATCCTATGGGGATTTTCTCCTGAACCACTGGCTCGTATCCCTCAAGGACAACGTGGACTTGAGCAACATTGATGTGATCGTCATCGACTACGGGCTGACGGAAGAACAGCGTCAGATCCTTCAAACCAAGGGGATTCATTGCCACCCGTCGGAAAAGGACGGAAACATCACGAACATACGCTACAGGGACATTGCCCGGGTCCTGGATCAGGGGCAATACGACCAGGTGATGTCCGTGGACGGCGGAGACATCATCTTCCAGGACGACATCCGCCACCTCTTCGACATACACAGGGACCGGTTTCGGGCCGTCTGTGAAGAGCTTCACGTCCCGCTCCACGAACTCGTCCTTCCCAGGAAGGATATCAGCCGAGACAACTTCATCAAGATCTTCTACTTCTTGAAGGGCAAGCCGCGGATCAACGGGGGCGTGATCCTCGGTCCGTCCGAGTTGTTCCGGGATCTCTGGGAGCAGTATCGGGAAATGACAGAGGGGTATCAGGTCTTTGGGACGGATCAGTACATCATGAACTACCTGCTATACAAGCGTGGGTTCGTGAGGCTGGAGAACAGGTACAACTTTGTGGTTCTTTCCATGAATTCGCCGTTTTCCATCAGGAAAGGGGCTTTTTACGATGGAAAGGCAAAGCTCATCCCCATTGTGCACAACGCCGGGTGGAGAAACCTGACCCGCTGCATCCGGAGATTCGGCTATGGAGAGGACAGAAACCAACTGAAACCGATCTCCTACCACGCCATGCGTCTCTTCTTCAAGAATGTCAACCGTGTCAACATGTACCGCGGATACTACTGATGATGGGTGAGGGAAGTCCGTCGATCATAAGGATAGATCTGTCCAATTTCGTATCGTTCCTCAGGTCCGTTTCTATAGATACCCCAGGTCTTTCAGTTTCTCGCGGATGAGCTCTTCCGAAGCCTTGCCCGGTGCAGAGAGCGCTTCATGCTCTTTGACGACATCCGGTTTTTTGAGAATCTCTTCTCTGGTCAATTCCAGCCATGGGATATCCGTCAGCGGTGTGTGGTCCGGCATGGCAAAATTATGACTGCTATGGCCGAAATGCCCCCCCTCGCCAAGGAATTCTCCATGATCTGATGTGACAACAATCTTTCCTTGCAAATAATCGAGTAAATCCACGACACATTCCAGGGCCAGCCTGAGATCAGACTCATAGGCGCGCTGGAGGGCCATTGGCCCCAGCCGATTCACAATGAGCCGCTGCAGAGAAGGCCTGCTGATACCCATTCCCTGAAGAACCCTGTTGCCTGTCTCCTTGCCGAGGAGCTTTGGAATCGTCCAGGGAAGGATTTCAGAGATTCTGTATCGAAGGTTGTGTCGCTTCCTGAACTGTACGCCGCCGAGGCAGATGTAGGGGGTGTGCGGTTGGAAATAGTGAATAATGAGTCTTTTTTCGGGGTAGGCGTTGATCACCTGTAAAGCGATTTCATTGACTCGCTCAGGGCGCACGGTGCCCAGAGCCCGGTCCCACTCGTGATACCAGACATCAATGGTCCTGAAGAAGTGCCTGTCTCCCTGAAAAACGGTCTGAACCCATGGAAGGGACGATATCGGCAGTTCACCGCTGGCAATGATGGGGTTGCTCGAGACATAGATGACGTCTTCATAGTGTTGAGGAAAGGCACGGAGCGCCCATTCATGCGTCCAGGTAGCAGGGGATCTTCGTCTGCTGAGTTCTCCATTGAAATACTCTTTCTGGATTTTCGAAAAGGAATCGTACCTACAGGCATCCAGGATGATGAGCGTGTCCCATGTCTCCTCCATGGGATAAACAACAGGATGATTCTTGCTGATCATTGCATGCTCCGCAGACAACGGAAGCCCTGGCTTTATCGTACCCCCGAGCTCTCAATCTGCCGGGGCCTTTTGCGAAAAGAATCTCCGAAGATACCGGGGAAAATACTTTAATGCTTCCTGCTCGAAAATATCGCTCCGGAGAATCACGGCTGCATATACCGTGCAGCCAGCGAGTATACGGATGCTGAGTTTTAAATGGAGAACCTTGAGTGGAAGGTACCCGGTGAGGTAAACGGTGCTTCCCATCAGAACGCCGGCAACAAGGATCCGCAGAATCTTTCTCCAGGGGATATCCAGTTTCATCATGCTGGTCACGAGAAGCGTCTCTACGAGAAAAACAAGCAGGTGAGTGGTTGCCGTTGTAAGGATCGCCCCTTTCAATCCGAATCGCGGGAGGAGAAGGATAAACAGAGGGATGTTCAGTGTTGTTATGAGTTTTGTCCCCAGCAAATAGTTTTGCTTTCCCAGTACCTTCAATACCTCGGCAAGGGTGTTCCCGAAGGTGGTAAAGAGGTGCACGATGAGGAAGATAACAAGCAGAGAGGCCGCCTCGAGAAATCGTTTTCCGTAAATGACAAAAATCAGGTCTTTAGCGAGAATTGTACCGATCATCATGATGGGAACCGTGTAGAGAGTCGTAAACAAAAGAAGATGCTTCAAGTACCTGTTCAGTTGGTCCAGGCCGCCTTTCTTGTACCCGTCAACCATGGTGGAGAGGAGTACGGCGGAGGTAGGCACACTCCGGACCAACTGGTACAGTTGAATGGAAAAGGTGGATGCCAGCAGGTAGAAGGAAACGGCTGCCGGCGTGAGAAAATAGCCGATAAAATAGATATCTGCATGTTGTGCCAGGACAATTCCCATGATTTCCACGGTGTAGAGGACAAGGCTGTAGCGGACGAATCGACCGAGGAGATCTCGCAGGTCGGACCTCGTCAAAGGGAGGCGTTGAAACCTTCCCTTCATCCAGGTACAACATGCAAGGAAATGAACCAGGCTCATGGAGACGGAAACAAGAAGGAGGTTCTGAATGGTCAATTGCTCGATGACGACCAGAACGATCATAAGGAGAAGCGTAATGGATGACTTGGATATGTTGAGGATATTGATCTTCTTCTGTTCGAATTCGATGTTCAGAAGCAGGACAAGAATCGAGTTGATGTTGGCAAGAAAGATCCACACCGAAACAAGATAGACCAGAGGAGGGGTCATGAAATCCTGAATCTTGAGGGCTTGGCTGATCCATGCTGAACACGAGAAAAACACCAGGATCGCAACAAAAGCGAGCATGGTCCTGATGAGAAAAACCCGCTGGAGGAGGGGAAGCAACAATTCAACTTTCCCGGCCCCTTTGATCTCGGCTACGAACCGATTCAGCCCCTGGTTGAATCCAAGAGAAAGAAAATTTGAAAGAAAGAAGGGGATGTTTGAGATGAGGAAGAATGTCCCCAGAACGCTCGGGCCAAGATATCTCGCCTGGATGATGCCGATCAGGATGCCGAGAAAGTTAACCGCAAGATTTCCGATGGTATTCAGGATGATACCGTCAACGAGCCGTCTGTAAGACATCTTCCGCCGCTTCTATCTCAAAAAGTACATGATCGCGAAAAGGGAAATGCACGCTTCTCCCCAGGCTTATGAACCTGCGCACTCAGCCATCAAGGTATCGGATGGATGCGTCCTTATCAACAAGAAGACCTTCGCAGTCAAAAAACGATTACCTGTCAATCTGGAACGCCACAGGATGATCCGACACGAGAAGGTCCTCCCAGAGGGGAATCACGTGTCCAAGGCTGTACGCCTTGCGACCTCGAACAACCGGCCTTTCCCCCGCTGCCCAGGCAACCAGCCGATCCACGACCTTGACGGGGTCTTGACAATCCACGAGTTGTGACGGATCGCTAAGCAGTTCCGCGGCAGCCCCGAGAGGATGCGTAAGGACCGGGGTGTTCAGGGTGTTGCTTTCCGCAAAAATAAGACCAAAGGCTTCCGCGCAATAGAGGTTCGGGTAAAAGACGCAGAGAGATCCCCGGATGTGCTCGAACAAGGTTCGTCGTGGAAGGGGCCCAAGTCTGACGACGTCACTTCGATCAGGAAAGGACCTCCTCAGGTACCCTGGCGACGCCACGAAGAGGCGAAAGCTTGAGCGAACCTTTCGAGCCTCTGATAGGATCTGCAGTGCCCTCTTCAGCCCCCGATCGGGGGAACTCATGAAGAGGAGTTTGTCCGGATCGTAACCGATGGAATCGAGTTCCGTGTCCATCTCCTCAACAGGGTTGTAGATCCACCCTATGGGAATGTCCGGTCCCAGCGTCCTTTGAATGGATTGGGTGTGAAAGCGCGACGTGCCGAGAACGCCCACATGGTATTCTCGAAACAGCCTTGCCATCCTTAAGAACGTTCGCTTGATGAGCACACTGTAGAGGTTGCCCCAGAAGGTCAGCCAGGGATGGGGCATGGTTGTGTGCGACCAGTAGAACATCTTGCATTTCGGATGCCTCTGTCGAATCGCGGGTACACTCGCAGCGCCCTTCCACAGGTTGCCCCGCACAAAGATACAGGCAGTCGGATCGCGAACCGAGCGGATCTCTTCGAGAGGAAGATAAGACGCGGTTCCCTCCGGCGCTTTCGGCGGATCCGACTGGAAGACGAAAACATCGTGGTCCTTCCCCAGTCCCTCGGCAACACGGATTACGGTTCCAATCGTGCCTCCCGTCGGCTCCCGATCGAGCGTCGAGGCGTCGTATCTTTTCGGCGGAGTCGCGTCCACAATGATGACTGTGCTCATGAGAGAGTCGGTCTTTCCGGTGAATGGGTTTTCAATCGGCTTGAACGCCTTCCGGAGGATAACGAGGCTGCAGGCCTTTCTCCAGGTCGACAAAGCCGTCGTGTTGAATGGGTACGTGTGGATAATCGGATCCCATGATTATACAATATGTGGGTGCGCAGATCACTCTGCTCGGAGAAGGGTATGCTCTTTGACTCCATCACGCTCCATCGATTCATCTGGCATCTTTCCCTCATCT
>CAZSUQ010000371.1:0-5750 GCA_964609935.1 uncultured Thermodesulfobacteriota bacterium
CTCCAGGCTCCAGGGGCTGTCGTTGGAGAACACCACGCCGAAAGGCACATCCGTTACCTTCTTGTTCAGGAAGTAACGGTACCCGAGCAGGGCCCAGGACGGAACCAGGTCCTTCACCTCGTTTGCATACCCCTTGTCAAAATGCTCTTCGCCCACCAGCTTGAGAACCGTGGGCTGGATGCCTGCATTGCTGATCACGACGGGTGCCCGGAACGTCCCCTTTGCGGTGACAACACCGGTGACCCGTCCCTGTTCCACGAGGATCTTCTCGGTCCGGGCCTTCATCAGGACCCTGCCCCCGTTGGCCCGCACGGCCTCGCAGCAGGCCTCTGCGACCCGGCCGTATCCTCCGATGCAGAACATGCCGCCGTTTCGGAGAAACATGTCCTGAAGGCTCTTGATGGCTTCGGCCGCCTCCAGGCAATCCACCGGGACCATGAACATGCCGTCACAACAGAGGCTCACCAGGAACGCGTAGAGGCTCCGGGGCACGTTGTAGCGGCCCAGCCAGTCGTCAAAGCTGATGTCGTGCAGCCTGGCGATCTCCTCCGGAGGGAGGAACGTCAACTCGGTGAACATCTTGAGCGCTTCCTCCCTGTCCGCGGCGTCGCTGATCTCCAGCCAGTCGAACAGGATGTTCGGATCCACCTGATCGGGCGGCATCTGGGGCATGGGCACATAGTTTCCGGAGGAATTCTTGTAGATGCTCCCCTGGGTCCCGGGCCAGACCAACTGGGCCCTGTCCTCCATGCCCACTTCATTGAGAACGGCCTCATAGAGGTTTCCCTGCGCGGGTGCACCGATGACCACCCAGGCCGTGAAGGTGTATCCCCCCTTGGAGAGGCTCATGGCCTTTCCGCCTGCACGGTCGTTCTTCTCCACCAGGAGCACCTTGAGTCCTCGCTTTGCCAGCAGGGCCGCGCAGGAGCTCCCGCCAAAGCCTGCACCAACTACGATCACGTCATAGGAATCCCTTGCCATCCATGGTCCTCCCTGTTCCAGGGTTTCTCGGGTAATCTGTTCCAGGCAATGTTATGGAGGAAAAAAGGAAGCCGGGCCTCCGGCCCCTCGTACCTTCACCCGCCTCCGATGTTGAGGAGGATGAAAAGTTCATCGTTGTCGTGCAAGGGCGTTGACAGTTCATCCAGCAGGATCATCTTCCCGTTGACGAAGATCTGGAGCCGGCCCCACATGTTGCCTTTTTTGTCGTAGATCCATCTATGGATTTCAGGGAACCGGTCCTCCAGTTGCTTCAGGCAGTCTGCAGGGGTGTCCGCGTCAATTTCCACCATCTCCTGCCATCCGGTGGCGGGCCGCAGAAGCGTCGACAGCTTTACGTTGACGGGCATTGCAGGATTCCCGGATGTGAATCGAACCGGTAAGGGGACCCGCATGCAGGGCAGCACGGCTCCCTTTTCATCTTCATCTTGCTTAACCGTAAACCCAAGCCATCATAGACCGGGAGACGGGTGTAGAGCAATTCAACGATACCGATCATCCGTCATGATTTCGTCCCTTCTGTCTGCTATCATGTCTGCGGCTGTTGGAGGAACTCCGGCACACATGATCGCGGAGAGAATGAGCATGTATCCAGCCATGCAAGGAGGCCTTGATGGGCAAGGATGAACGGTATGACATCGTGATCATCGGAGGGGGCCCCAACGGGATGACCACGGCCGCCTACCTGGCTAAATGCGGGTTGAGCGTCTGCGTCCTGGAGGAGCGCACCGAGTGCGGGGGTGCCTGCGAGACCGTGGAGCCTGTGCCCGGCGTCCGTATCTTTCCGCACGCCATCCTCATGTACGCATCCCCGGCGCCGGGTTTCGAACAGCTGGAGTTGCACAGGTACGGCTTTCGCATGAACTGGGACCCGACAGACCCTTCCACCCCGGCCAATACCGCCCTGACCTGCACAGACGGCTTCCGGCCCACCAGTGACAAGGACATGGAGGGTTGGGCCATGCTGGGCGGCATGTTCGGCTCGCCGCCCTATACACAGGAACTGCTTCGAGCCACCTTCTGGTGTCCGCCGCATCCGCCCGAGGTGGAGATCACGGACGACAACGTCCCTTACATGCAGGTCTACAAGAAGCATCAACCCGAGATCTGGACGCCCGAGCTCAGGGAGATGACCCTGTTCGACCTGATGGACGAGTATTGTGAAACCGAGCAGTTCAAAACCACCATGGCCTACGCGGCATGGGCGTCAGGGGCTGCGGGACACTGGGAGGGCGTGGCCATACCCGCCCTTCACTGCGTTCAGCTCCTCACCCTCACCAACACCGGCGCGAGGAGCTACCCGAGGGCCGGCATGCACGGCTACTTCCATGCCATCCACCGTTGTGCGGTTCACCACGGCACGGTTGTGCGGACCTCCTGCCCGGTGGAGGAGATCCTCATCGACGACAATCGTGCCGTGGGTGTGCGGCTGCGGGAGGATGCGGCCATCGGAGGAAGAAGGATATGGGCCCACAGGGCCGTGATCTCTGCCTGCGATGTTCACCAGACGTTTCTCAGGCTTGTGGGGCCCAGCCACCTGGACCCGGGGATCCTGCGAAAGATCAAGGACATCAGCCTGAAGAACCAGACGCTCTATGTGTCCACCTATTTCACCCGGAAGCCGATCCGCTTCAACGAAAAATATCAGGAGTTTTCAGAGGGCCGGGGCGTGGGCCCCAACAACATTCCCAGCGGCGCGGTCTACCCGGCGGACTCGCGTGAGATGTATTATGCGGACGTGGCCGACTGCGACTCCTTCAAGACCAAGCCCACCCTTCCTCCGGATCTGAAGATGTGGTTCTATGCCACGTCCATGGCCTGGGACCAAACGGACTGCACGGCACACCATCCCAAGGGCTTTGTTTCCGCACCTTTTGAGATGGCGCTCACCTCCCCGGACTATCACCTGGAAGGTGAAGATGCCCCGGACAGAACCCGAAAGGAAATCGGGCAGTACATGACCCAGTGCTACCGGTCGGTGTTCAACGGCCTCGAGGACGAGAACATTATCCACCACTGGTTTGCCACGGGCCGTGATGTGGAGCTCAGGAACACGGGCCTGATCGGGGGCACCTGGGCGGGCAGCCGGCACTGTGAGGACCAGCTCTGGGGCAACCGGCCCATTGACCAGCTGTCCCGCTACCGCTCACCGGTGGACCGGCTCTACCATGCGCATCAGACCTCGGGCCACCCGGGCGGGCTTTGCCTGATGGCCATTCCCTACAACCTGATGCACATCCTTATCGAGGACGGGATCGTGGAGCCGGGCGACTGGTGGTATCCCTCACCCTACTACATCCCCCAGGAAGGAAAGATATCCGCGGACAGGAAGAAGAAATCCAAGCTGTAAGATCGATTCGAAAACAATCCTCGCCCTGAGTATTCGCCGGCTTCCTGCGGTTGTGGCGAACCGGGTCCTTCAGGGCGGGAATCCATCGGAGAAGGAAAAAGTCCTTATGAAAAGAGACGTATTGCGAGTTGCAATGATTCTTCTGGTCGTCGCTGGATGCATCCGGGCAGCAGCCTGGAGCGTGGACGCGGCTGAGGTGCCTGTGTACGAACTCCAGGTCCGCCTCTCACCGGAAACCCACTCTCTTCAGGGCAGCGCAAGGATCGTGCTCCTGGAAGGTGTGGCGAGGGGTGTCCGCTGGGACGGACTCGACATAAAGGCCATCCGGGTAAACGGCAAGGTGCGTGAACCCACGGACGATGTCCTGAAGGACGCCGAGAGCGGTGTGCACGGGAAGGTCATGGAAATCGAATACGAGGCAAGCTTCCACAGGACGGATCCGGCGGAAAACATCGAGAATGTGGGGGTGGTGACTGGGAACGCGATTGATCCGTCCGGTGTGATGCTCCTGTCCGGATGGTACCCCTTGTTCGAGGGGAACTGTATCTACCGGCTCACCGTTGAGATCCCGCCGGATTTCGAGGTCGTATCGGAATCGGACGCCTCGGTCGTCACCTTGAACGGGGAGACCAAAACGGTCCGCTTCGATTTCCCGCATCCCGCACCCGGTATCAGCCTGGTGGGAGGGAGGTACAAGGTGGAGGAAACGAATCTTCGGGGTGTTTCGATCCGAACGTACTTCTTCCCCCGGGATGCCGAGCTGGCAGGTGAATATCTCGCATACGCAAAGGAGTATCTGGAACTGTATGAAGCTCTCCTCGGCAAATATCCATACAGGCAGTTCTCCATCGTGGATAACCATTTTCAGACAGGGTATTCCTTTCAAACCTACACCCTGCTCGGGTCCCGGGTCCTGCGGCTTCCGTTTATCGTGAAAACATCCCTCGGACACGAGATCCTCCACCAGTGGTTCGGTAACTATGTCTATGTGGACTACGAGAAGGGGAACTGGGCGGAAGGGCTGACGAGCTATCTTGCGGACCACTGGTACAAGCACCTCGAGGGGGAAGGGTCTGCGTACAGAAAGAAGATCCTGATGGATTACGCGAATTACGTGGACCCGGGCAGTGAAATAAGTCTCCGGGAGTTCACGAGTCGAAAGGATTTCTCCACGGGAGCCGTGGGGTACGGGAAGGCCGCCATGGTCTTCCACATGCTCAGGATGCAGGTGGGAGATGACACCTTCTTCCGCGGCCTGAAGGCATTCATCAACGACTACAGATACAGGAATGCCTCGTGGGAACACATCAGGCAGTCCTTCCTGGCCGTGGTCGTTGATGAAAAGGGAAAAAAGGATATCCAGGATCTTTTCGATCCATGGATCCACATGAAGGGCGCTCCCTCTCTTTCCGTCCGGGATGCAACCGTGATGTTTCGGGACGGTGCGTACGTCCTGTCTTTTGACGTGGTCCGGGCAGGGGAGGGGTTCCCCTTCCGACTGCCGGCCAGGATCACAACAACCAGGGGGGAGGAACGCCTGCTCATCGAGGTGGACGATGAGAAGACCCATTTTTCAAGGGGCTTTGAAGGCAGGCCCCTGAAGATCGTGCTGGACGAGGATTACGACGTCATGAGGAGCCTGAGCCGTGCCGAGAGGCCGCCCGTGCTTTCCGGCTTCACAGGCAGAAAGGACAGCATCGTTGTGGTCCCGGAAAGCGGGAAGGAAGAAATGGGAGACATTGCCGCGTTCTTCCAAAACCAGGGCTTTCGCGTCATGGAGGAAAAGGATGTAACCAATGAAGACCTCAAGGGGAGTTCCGTTCTCCTCCTGTCGCTCGAGAACAGGATTTACAGGAGACTCTTTGCGGGCAGACCGGTGGACAAGCCCGGGTTCAGCGTTCGTGTGCACAGGAATCCCCTAAACAGCAAAAAGGTCGTGGTGGTGTTTCACG
This sequence comes from uncultured Thermodesulfobacteriota bacterium, assembly GCA_964609935.1. GTDB lineage: Bacteria > Desulfobacterota > DSWW01 > DSWW01 > DSWW01 > CAYTRL01. The sequence goes on from CAZSUQ010000371.1 coordinate 5,302, forward strand.
CAGAGGATCCGGGGGAATTGAGGGCTGCCTACAAAAAGATCTTTCGGTACGGGAACTATTCCCATCTCCGATTCGAAGCCGGGAGAAAGAAAGAGGCTTCGACAGAGGATTCGGACAGGGGCATCGTGGTGGACCTTGACGTCTCCATGCATGCCGTGGAGCCCAGGACCACCACGGATCTTGACGGAATCTTCGAGAGGATCAAGGGCCACAGGGTCATCTATGTTGGCGAGATGCATGACCGGTACGCACACCATCTGATCCAGCTCGAGGTCATCCGGCGGTTGCACAGGGAGAACCGGAAGCTGGTCATCGGCATGGAGATGTTCCAGAAACCCTTCCAGGGGGTCATCGACCAGTACATCCGTGGAGAGATCCAGGAAGAGGCGTTCCTGAAAGGCACGGAATACTACAAGCGATGGAGCATGGACTACAACCTCTACCGGGAT
>CAZSUQ010000372.1:0-5748 GCA_964609935.1 uncultured Thermodesulfobacteriota bacterium
AGCGGCCGCGGTTTCATACTCAGGACCGGGCCCTTCCTTGACGATGATTTCCCCTTCGTCCACCTTGATCACACGCTTGCACCCGATGGTGCACGCCTCGCACGCATGGTTGGTTGTCAGGTACTGCGCGGTCATCACGCCGCCGCCCACCTTGATGGCGATCTCTCCGGGGTCTCCTACGGAGTAGTTCTTGGTGGGGATGTCACCCAGGAAGCCGCCCACGTCCATGCCCATGTTCGTGCCCTGTGCCTGGAGGGACTGGGCAATGATGTTCTCCTTGACCTTTGCAAAGGCCTCCTTGCGGAGCGCCTTCAGTTCGGCAGGGGAGGCCGCCTCAACCTTTTGCGTGCCCACGATGGAGATGGCCTTCAGCTTCTTGGCACCCATCACGCAGCCGCCGCCCGCCCTGGCTGCAAAGGCATCCTTTCCGTTCGCAATGGCGGAATACTTCACAAGGTTCTCACCGGCGGGGCCGATGCACGCGATCTTCGGTTTTACCTTCCCCTCCACCCGTTCGGTGAGGATGTCCACCGTGTCGTAGACATCCTTTCCCCAGAGATCGGACGCATCACAAATCTCTGCCTTGTCGTCTTCGATGGAGATGTAAACAGGTTTGTCCGAAGCGCCGGTTATGGCGATTCCGTCATAGCCGGCTTTCTTCATGGCAGGGGCGAAGTCGCCGCCGCCGGCGGCCTCTCCCCAGATCCCGGTGAGGGGGGACTTGCAGGACATGGTGAAACGGGAAGAACCGGGCAGGCCCGTTCCCGCAAGGGGACCGGCCATCAAAAAGAGCGTGTTGTCCGCAGAGAGGGGGTCGCAGTCCGGGGAAACCCGTTCCAGAAAGAGCTTGGCCGCCAATCCGCTTCCCCCGATGAATTTCCGTAACACATCCTCTTCCAGCTGGGTCGTTGAAATGTCGCCCGTACTGAGATTGATGTCCAGGATCTTCCCTCTGTGCGTTCCCATTCCCGCCTCCTTTCTTGATCGTTCTGAGAAAACCTTTAGGTCTAGATCGCCCGGTCTCTTCCCTCCCAGTAGGGATCTCGCAGCTTCCGTTTGATCAGTTTCCCGTTTGCCTCCCTGGGGAGACTGTCGATGAAATCAATGGTCTTGGGCATCTTGTACTTTGCGATGCGGTCTTCGCAGAAGGCCCAGATGTCCTTTCTCAGTTCATCGCCGGGATCCGCCCCGGGTTTCACCTCCACCACCGCCTTGATCTCCTCTCCCCAGTCCTCGTGGGGGATACCGAAAACCGCCACGTCGGCAATTTTCGGATGCATGACCATCTCGCACTCGATCTCCGCCGGGTAGATGTTCACGCCGCCGGAGATGATCATGTCCGCCTTGCGGTCGCACAGGAACAGGTAGCCGTCCTCGTCCACGTAGCCCGCGTCACCCACGGTGAAGAAGTCCCCCCGCCACGCATTGTCGGTCTTGTCCTTGTCGCCGCGGTACTCGAACTTGATGCCCATCATGTTCATGTAGACCGTGCCCACCTCGCCGGTGGGCAGTTCGTTTCCGTCATCGTCATAGATCTTGATCTGCGAGATGGGCCAGGGCTTGCCCACGGTGCCCGGCTTCTGCAGCCACTCCGATGGCTTTGCAAGCGTGCCTCCACCTTCTGTGGCTGCATAATACTCATAGATCACCGGGCCCCACCAGTCCAGCATCTGTTTCTTTATCTGCACCGGGCAGGGCGCAGCGCTGTGAATCATGTAGCGCAGCGAAGACATGTCGTATTTCTTGCGTTCCTCTTCCGGGACCTGGAGCATGCGGTTGAACATGGTGGGAACCATGTGCGATTGCGTGACCTTGTACTTGTCGATTCGATCCAGGCAGTCTTCGGGCGTCCACTTGTCCATCAGGACCACGGTGTGGCCCATGTGAAGCGAATCCAGGACCCAGTGCAGCGGGCCCGTATGGTAAAGCGGTGCAACGGCCAGGTGAACGTTGCCGTCCTCCGGCTGCATATCGAAAAGCATCAGGAACATGGCATGCTGGATGCCGCTCTCGTCCGGGTCGGTTCCGGTGAGCGGGCGCTTCACTCCCTTTGGCTTGCCGGTGGTGCCCGCCGTGTAGGTCATGATCGTGCCTGCCGTGCGGTCCTCCGGCGGGGTGTCGGGCTGACCCTCGATCAGTTGGTTGAAGGCTCGGAACCCGGGGACATTCCCGAAACAGAAGGATGCCTCCCTGGGAAAGTTCAACTTGTCGGCCACGCTCACGGCATTGTCTGCAAAACGCTCTGAGGCCAAAAAGGCCTTTGCTTCGCAATCGTTCACAATGTAGGAAGCCTCGTGCGCGGTGAGGTGCCAGTTCACCGGTGTCATGTAGATGCCGGCCTGCATGGCGCCCAGGGTGACCATGAGCAAGGGAATCTCGTTGGCAGACAGGGAGGCAACGGCATCCCCGGCTTGAATCCCGAGCTTGTGGAGCCCGTGGACGACCTGATTGCTGGCATTGGCCAGATCTTTATAGGAAATGGTATTGCCTTCCGGGTCCACGACGGCGATCTGGTCAGGGTTTTTCTGAGCCATGTTCCAGAAACCCAGCTTGGTTTCACTCATGGGATCTCCTCCCTGTAGCTATCAGGCATGAGGGCTTGTCATCGGGTGGCGTGAGGGATGATCGAGCACTACGGTTACGTGTTGATGGAGCACCTTCTACCATAAAGACAGAGGCTGCGCAATAAGAAAAGGGGTGTTGTAGAGATAAGAACAAAGGCAGGGATGTTTTTACATTTGTTTTACAGTTTCATGACATTCACGGCCCATTCCCGTGCTATTTCTGAAGCTTGTGGATGCTGGAGGACAGGATTGACACACGATCATTCCTTCCCCTATGCTTCCATCATTCTGCTTGCGTTTCTGTTTGAAAATTTCTTCTTCCCCTGGAGATAACACAGAAGGAAGATACGGATGAAGCTGGAGCACAGGGCGGCCGTTGTGACCGGGGGCGGTTCCGGGATCGGCCGAGCATGCTGCCGCCTGCTTGCCAGGGAAGGGGCAAAGATCGTAGCTGCCGATCTCGTGGCGGAACGTGTGGAGGAAACCGCCGGCCTGATCCGGGAGGAAGGCGGCACCTGCATCCCGGTGCAGACGGATGTTTCAAAAAAAGAGGACGTGGACCGCCTGATCGGAACGGCTGTGGAGACATTCGGATGCCTTGACATCCTGGTCAACAATGCAGGCATCCTCCTTCAGAAAGGGCTCCTGGAAACCACGGAAGAGGAGTGGGAACGGGTTCAGGCCGTGAACCTGAAGTCCATGTTCCTCTGCTCCAGGAGGGCCATTCCCGAGATGCTCAAGGCGGGCAAAGGCAAGATCGTCAACATGGCTTCCATGTCCGCCATCACAACGGACCCCTATCACGCGGCCTACGCATCCTCCAAGGCCGGGGTGGTGGGCTTCACCCAGGCCACGGCCCTGGAATTCTCGCGTCGCGGGATCGCCGTCAACTGTGTAAGCCCGGGAGCTGTGCGCACAAACATCGCCATCCCTTCCGATCAAATGGACTATCGGGGCAGGATGGAAGGGATTCCCATCGGCTACATGGCAGAACCCGAGGACATTGCGCGAATCGTGCTCTTTCTCTCGTCCGATGACGCGGACTATCTCGTTGGGGAAAACATCGTGGTGGATGGGGGTATGAGCAAGAACCTTTATCCCGTGTTCGGTGCTTTTGCCATGCACCAGGAACTGCTCGAGACGGAGAGCGAGAAGAAAGAAGACGAAGAGTAGAAATTGCTTTCCATGCGAGGAAAGGAAGGAGAAGAACATGAAAGCAGCCGTCCTTTACGAACCCAACACGCCGCTCAAGGTTGAAGACCTCACGCTCGACGATCCTCAGGAAAACGAGGTACTGGTGAAGCTCATGGCCACCGGTGTCTGCCACAGTGACCTTCACTTCATGAAAGGAGAGATGCCCGTGGCCGTGCCCGTGGTCATGGGGCACGAAGGAGCCGGCGTCGTGGAGAAGGTCGGCCCCGGTGTGACCACCCTGCAGCCCGGTGACCACGTGGTTCTCATGGTGTCCTTTTCCTGCGGCAAGTGCCGGTACTGTCACGAGGGCCGGCTGACCATGTGTGTGGAAAACCTTCCCATCCAGATGATGGCGACCCTTCCGGGCGGGGGGAAGCGCCTGCGAAAAGGGGACCAGGAAATCCACCATATCTTCGGGCTTGCCTGTTTTGCGGAGTACACGGTCGTGCACGAACGTTCCGCCGTGAAGATCCGGGAGGATGCCCCCTTTGATGCGGTGTGCCTTCTTGGGTGCGGGACGACCACGGGTCTTGGAGCGGCCATCAATACGGCAGCCATCAAACCCGGACAGAGCGTAGCGGTTTTCGGGTGCGGCGGGGTCGGGCTCAGCGCCGTCATGGGGGCCAGGCTTGCCGGTGCGGGCAAGATCATCGCCGTGGACATCCTGGACCAGAAACTCGAGACGGCAAGGGAACTCGGGGCGGATGTCCTGATCAACGCATCCAAGGAGGATCCCCAGCAGAAGATTGCCGAGTTGACCGGCATCGGAGCGGACGCAGCGATCGAATGCATCGGAAACGTGGACGTGATGCTCCAGGCCTTTGGGTCGATTCACAACGGTGGGAAGTGCGTGGTTGCCGGCATGGCCCCGCTGGGCGCCGTGCTGAACATCGCCCCCTTCGAGTTTCTCCTGGGGAAGACCATCACCGGAAGCGTTCAGGGCGAAATCAACCCCTTTGAGGATGTCCCGAGATACGTGGACATGTTCATGGAAGGGAAAGTCCCGTTTGAAAAGATGATCACCAAGAGCTACGGCCTGGAAGAGATCAACGAAGCATTTGAAGCCCTGGAAAAGGGAGAGGTCGTTCGCAGCGTGATCAAGTACTAGCCGTGAGCGTGGAATACCTTCAGAAAGTGAAATACACGGAGCAGGATGGACGCCGTCTTGCCTTCGTGGACGAGGGAAGGGGTGATCCTGCCCTTCTCTTTTTACACGGTCATGCAGGGGCCGTCGTTGAGTGGGACACAACGGTTTCAGCCTTGTGCGACCGCTTCCGTTCCATTGCGCCGGATCTGCCCGGTCACGGGCTTTCGTGTATACCACACGAGACGGCGGCAACCCTGGGTGATGTGGTCAGGTCCGTCATCAGGCTCCTTGAGGAACATGCCTCAGGGCCTGTGGTGGCTGTGGGGCACTCCATGGGCGGCAGGGTAGCGGCACACATGGCGTTGGACCGGCCTGACCTGATCCGTGCACTCGTGATGGTGAATGCGCCTGCGGACCAACCCCTGCCCGCGAGCCTCAAGCTTCTCACGCGGTTCGTCCCCCTTGGCCTGCTTCCCTTTCTTGTGAGGCGGCAGAACCTGTTCAGAAGGTTCATCCGCCACTACTCCTCCGACATGGTTTTGCAACCCAACCCGCTGACCCGGCGCAAGGCGCAGTTCTTTCGCGAGCTGAGGTCAAGGGAGGACATGCCGTCCCGGATTCGCTACCTGACCGCTCTGGGGCGCGACGTGGTCAGGGACAACCTTGACCGCCGGCTTCACGAGATCCGGGTTCCTGTGCTCGTGGTGTGGTCCGATGGTGATCCCACCTGCCCGCTCAGCTCGGGAAGGCTGATCCAGGAGCGCGTGCAGAAGGGGGAGCTCATCGTGCTGGAGGGCTGTGCCCACAATCCCCACCTCGAGCAGTTCGACACCTTCAACGAACACCTGACCCGTTTCGCTGCCCGTGTCTGAAGGCCGCGAGCCCCTTGTCATTGCCTTTTCT
>CAZSUQ010000373.1:0-5744 GCA_964609935.1 uncultured Thermodesulfobacteriota bacterium
AAATAGGTGGCTTTGTGAGGGAGAAGAATGCCGTCAAAAGCGATCTCCATGATCTTGCGAATAGGAGGGGGATTGAGGAGAAATGCAGCTCTCAGCTCCGGCTCCCTGTCCAGCAGGTCCAGTGCCTTCCCTTCCCCTTTTGCATAGGCCAGGCGCCCTTCCTTCCCCTGTTCTTCCCTGGAAAGGCCCAGGCATTTACCTAGCACGATTTCGTGGAGGATGATCACATCGAGCGTCCGAAGACTGGTGGGGGTCTCGGGAGGAAAGTGTTCCGACAGGTTGTTCGCATCGTCCATGCACAGCAGGAAGCAGGTGTCCGGTTTTTTGAAACAGCATCCGATCCTGACCGATCCCGGCTGCGCATCCCTCAAGGAACGGAGGAAGCGTTCTCTGGCCTGAGGATCCCCAGGCATGTCTTCCTTTTTCACCTGGAAGATTTCCGCAGCAGACCGGAGGAATCGCTCAGGGTCCAGCCCGGGATCGTCCCTGAGGATCCGATGGGCGGGATAGACGCAAAGACCGGGACTCTCCATGTTGGAGATGTACATGAGCGTGTAATCATAGGGCTGGGGACCCTCGGCATCGGGCTCTCCGGATCGACGCCAGTCCCGGTAGGCCAGCGCTGTCTCGTACCGGTGATGTCCGTCTGCAATGAGAAGCATGCTCCCGCTCAGGAACTTCTCTAGCCTTTCCACAAGGGCCCTGTCTTTGAGCACGAAGAGGCGACGCAGAACCTGGTCGTGTCCCACGGCCTCGGCACACGCATCATCCAGGTGTCCTTCGGTAAAAAGCTTTTCAATGGTAAAGGATGGATCCCTGTAAACAGCGAAAATCGGGCTGAAGTTGGATTCCGTCGCCTTCATGAGCAGGAGACGGTCCTGCTTGGGAGCGGCATACGTAGCCTCGTGAGGCCTGACAGAGGTTCCTTCACGGTTCTCTTCCAGCCTCTTCAACCCCATGATGCCGTATCGTACAAGCTTCTCACCCCTTTCATCTTCAAACTGCTCCTCGAGAAGGTAATAGGCAGGTTCTTCATCCTGGACGAGAATGCCTTCGGAGAGCCACTCGCGGAAGCAGGCAGCCGCCCGGCTATAGCGGTTGTCATCATCGCTGTCCCCGGGAAAGGTCTTCCCAAAATCGAGCCGGACGGCGTTGTGCGGGTGTGACTCGTACAATGCTTCCTGGTCATCGGGTGAAAGGATGTCATAGGGGGGACAGACCTGTTTGGTGAGGTTCCTGGTTCTTTCCTCGTTATATCGAATGCCTCGAAAGGGACGAAATTCAGCCATCGGCAATCACCTTTATCTTCTGCATGTAAGAGGAGCGGGGGGCTTCGAGAATGTCCTGTTTCGGCACGAGAAAGATACGACGCTCGTTCAGGATCTCTTTGTATGAACCCTGTTCCACTCTCAACTCGCCGTCCGGGTGGATCAGGATGGCGGCTTTCCCCTGCACCGGGCAAACCGTTTCACACATCCCGCAACCGTTGCATCGACTCTCGTCCACAAAGGGGCGCTTGTGCCCCTCCATCTGCCTGAAGACGATGGCATTGTAAGGACAGGCTTCGTCGCACAGCAGGCAAAGACGGTCCTTGGCCCATGCCACGCAACGCTCACGATAGAGCACGGCGGTACCGATCTTGGCATGCTGGCGTTCCACAAGGGGAAGACTCCGTATGGCTCCTGTAGGGCATACCCTGCCGCAGAGGTTGCACTGCTGCTCACAGCCTGCGAACCGAAAGTTGGGTCGAGGGGTTCCCCATCGGATGATCCCATGTTCCATTCCGGATGCCTGGAGGGTGTGGGTTACGCAGATTCGTACACAAGCCCCGCAACGGATACAGGCGGCAAGGAAATCCTTTTCCGGGATGGCACCAGGCGGTCGAAGCCATCGGCCGGTCATCTTCATAACACGAGGGTCCAGCCTTGTCAAAACGAGAAACATGCCCCCGGCACCCATGCCGAAAACGAGGCCTCGCCTTGAAATCCCCTCCCTGCAGGACACGGTTTGGGCGTGCTGCGGAGGTCGAAAAGGAAAGGTGATGGCATCCTCCGGACAGACAGCCTGACAGGATTGACACTGGATGCAGATCGACCTCCGTGTTTCATGCGAATCCTCACCCACGGCACCCATGGGGCAGGAGGTTCTGCATTGCCCGCACTCGGTGCAGGACGAATGAACGCGCCTCTGAAAGGGGGCGAATCTTGCCAGAATCCCAAGGAGTGCCCCCAAAGGACAAACATACCGGCACCAGAACCTTCTCGCGATGAGACCCAGGCCGAGAACCACCAGGAGCAAAAGGAGATTTCCGGTTGCTCCCTGAAAGCCTGGCTGGTCAATGGATAGATAGGCCACCTGATACCACCCCATCGTTTCCGACAACGGTCGCAGGAGCCCCACCAGTCCATTGAACATCCAGATAACGGGTGGATAGAAGGCAAGCGTCAGGCTTCTTGTGAGCAATACGATGGGGTCGAGCACAAGGGGCAGGCCGTTTCGGAAGAGGATGCCTATGAGGAGCGCTCCCAGCACGATCCACTGGATGCCGTAAAGCCGGTGAGCCTTTTCCCCGGAGGATCTTTTCCCGAACACGTGGTCAACGAGATCGATACAGAACCCGAGGGGACAGACATACCCACAGAAGAGTCTTCCGGCCAGCAATCCTGCCGCGAGAAATACAAGCGCCAGCCAGATAAATTGCCTTGTCCCTGCAAGGGAAGCGATGAAGTGGAAGGGATTCAAGTCCAGGAAGAGCCGGTAGGGCACCCATTCACGCCATGGATATTGCGTAAGAAGAAACAGTGCGAGAAAAAGAGAAAAAAAACCGGCCTGAATGGCCCACTTCCACCCTCTTCCGCCGGCGACAAGCCCTTTCGGATCCTTGATGGCTCTCTCCTCTTCACCTCATGAACGGGCAGACATTGCGTCCCAATATCAGGGCAGCGGACGGAAGCCGATGGGACTTTGGACGTTCGCTCAAGCGTTTGGAAGGGTTATGACCCGGATGTCCGCACGATCCAGATCCATTTCACCCAGGCCTCTCTTCCAGCAGGCCACAAGGTGACCCACATCAGAAGGGCTGACGCTTCGCCCGTACCAGGGCACTCTCTGTACCCCGAATGCATCTACCGCCACCGGGTCGGATCCGCCGATCAGGCAGCCGAGGGCCTCCACCGGCCCGGGCCCCAGTGGACCGCCTGCCGTGAGGACACGGGAGCCGTCCAGGATGGTCAAATCTGCTTTCAGAATCGTGTTCAGGTCCCCGATCGCCTCATTGAGATCCAGGCGCCCATGAAAGACGGCCCGATCCCAGATCAAGCCCATGTTCCCCTTCATCCCAAGGGAGACCGTTGTGGCAGCATGGGATTTCATCTGCGGAAGATTGATCAGAACATCCGCTTTGAGTGCCATGCGTAAGACCTTGGTCTTCGTCAGGGTCTTTGTTCCTGACAGGGACACCTCTTTGTACATCCCCTCTTGTGACGCTCCCACAAGGTGGACCTTTCTGAAGCGATCACAAACCCCCTTCATCCCGGTCCACTCGAGGCAGAGCCTTGACGAGCGCATGGTATGGTCGGCCACGAGAATCCTTTTTGCATCCGCGGCCAGACATCTTCTGATCACGGCCTCCACGAGCTCCGGACTCGTGGTGGTACCGGTTTCCGGTAGGTTCGGAAAGCTCATGTTGGGCTTGATCAGGACCGTATCCCCTGATTTCACGAAGCGGTCCATGCCACCCATGGCATTCAACAAGGAGTCCAGGGATTTCTCGACAGGACCACGGACCTCCACAATCCTCGCTTTCGGCCTTTCTCTGCCCTGCCCGCTCGACAGGACAGGAGCAGGAAAGAACGAGGGCAGGGACAGGGCCATAGACCCTTTGAGAAACGCCCTTCTGGAGAATCGTTCCATGGAATCCCTCCTCAGCCTCCGGGACATGCGATCTCTACAAACCCTTTTTCCAGTGCCTGAACCATGAGGCCGGCCTCTTTCCGCCTACCGTAGTACCGTACATCGAATAAGTCTTTTCCCCAGTGGACCATGATCTGCGACAGATAGTCACCGGGAAGCAAACATGTCGTAAAGCATGAGCGCCGTACGGTGGAATCAGGTGGTTGGGAGGAACAACCCGTCCTGAAGTAGACCCCTGCCTGACCCTCGCTCTGGAAAGAATAACGTTGAATCTCCAGAACCGTGGATTTCCCCTCCTCCCTGAATCCCTGAAACACCGCCTTACGCACGCCCCTGCTCCAGAGGTCCTCTGCCGCACCGTTCACCAGCAGCGTCAATCCATGAATCCCCTCGCCCACTTGAGGCGGCAGTTCGGGGTGCCACTGCCCGAGCCCGCCGTACCGCAGCCATTCAAGAAAAAGGCCTTGGGTTCCTTCTGCCTCAGGAGCCTCCATGGAATCGACTCGCAGCGCCTGCCCACGGCATCCGGCAGTCAACAGACAGGCCAGGCAGACGGCGAGGATCATCAACGAAAGCCTTCTCTTGACCAACTTCAACTCCACGTTGTCTTTTCCTTCTCACACCTGCACAATTATGAGTCTAACGACACGGGAAAACCTCTGTCAATGACCGCCTGTCCCGTGTATCTGGAAAAACGTATCCATATGGAACTATTGCAGGGATCCTGATGGCCCGGTCCGACAAGAAATCCCGTAAGAACCAGGTGGCCTCCCTGAGAGCCGTACTCATCGGGCTAGGGCCTGGAGGACCGGATGCCCTTCCGGTTTCCACCAGGGAACGGATCGACGGGGCAAGGGAACTCTGGGCTCCTGACGATCTCCTCAGGCTCTTTCCCTCTGTCCCCATCAGGCACAATCTGCTCATGAAGCGTCTTGAAAACAGGCTCTCCGGTCCCCCGCTTTCCGTTTCCCAGGAGGTTTTGATCCTCTGTTACGGCGATCCCGGGATGTTCGGGCTCGTAACCCTGGTCCGCGCCCATTGTGATGACGAGCAGGTGGAAATTCACCCCGGTGTGGACCCGGTCCAGGGAGCCTTTTCACGCCTCAAAAGATCCTGGCATCAGGCCTCACGAGTCCACACCTCCTTTTCATCCCTTCCGCACATTCGGGAAGTCCTCAAAAAGAACGACCTTGTCACGGTGACCACATCCGAGGAGGTACCTGCCGAAGCGTTCCTCAACTGGATCCGGAAGAAGGGGCTTTCGGAAGATTTCCGCATCCTCCTTTTCTGGCCGGAAAAAGGTGTCTGGGCGCATCACGTTCAATGGGCACCCACATCCTCCACCCCTCTCCCGGACTCCGTTCCGGCTTCGGCTCTGATTCTTTTCAGGAGGGGGGGAGTGGATCCAGTCTCACAGTCGGCTCTCCCGCTCTCACTCCAGGAGATCCCAGACTCCTCCATGGAGAGCTTTCACAAACTCTCCATGGAGGAAACCGTCAGGAACCTGGTCTCTTCCAAACTGGATCTGTACTCCCATGAGATCCTCTGGGACGTGGGCGCATCCGAAGGGGCATTCTCCATTGCATGCGCCCATGGGCTGGATCGCATGGACGGGCAGGGAATTGTCCAGTCTGTGGAATGGGAGGATCCGTATCTCCACTGCTTCCTGGCAAATCTGACCCGACACCCTGCGGAGCGCTTGAAGTTGTTTCAGGGCACCCTCGAGGATGCCTGGTCCCATCTGGATGATCCCGACGCGGTATTCATCCATGACCGCATACCGAACATGCAGGCCGTCCTTCCTCGCATCGCTTCCAGGATCTACCCCGGGG
>CAZSUQ010000374.1:0-5722 GCA_964609935.1 uncultured Thermodesulfobacteriota bacterium
CACCCCTGATGGTAAGAGACACCAGCCTCTCATGAACCTTGTACGGCAGCCCGCTCTCCGGCACATAACACCTAATAGTGCTTTAACGACACTATTGCCTGTAAACACTAAGTGTTAAATACGCTTCATATAACGCTATCACTATCCACACCATGATAAGGAACCGGACCCGATTCGGGTGAAAGGAATCTTCAGGACCAAGGAGTGGGACCATGGATTTTGCGCTCACGCAGGAGCAGGAGCAGTTCGCAGATGAATTCAGAACGTACCTGAAAACCGCAATGACGCAGGAATTGATTGCGGAGATGGAGGAGGAGGGGGAGTACGGCGGCCCGGAATCCAGGGAGTTCTTCCGGAAGCTGGGTTCGGACGGCTGGTTGGGCGTGGGGTGGCCCAAGGAGTTCGGCGGCCAGGGGCGATCCCCCATGGAGCAGTATATCTTCTATGAGATCGCTGCTTATGAATCCGCACCCCTGCCCATGCTTGCGCTCAACACGGTTGGGCCCACCATCATGAAGTACGGGAGCGAAGAGCTGAAGAAGCTGGTTCTGCCCCGCATCCTGAAAGGGGAGATCGAGATCTGCATCGGCTACTCGGAACCGGATGCAGGGACGGATCTGGCATCCCTTCAGGCCACGGCCGTGCGCGAAGGGGATGATTACATCCTCAACGGGCAGAAGTCGTTTACCAGCTGTGCACACTTTGCCGACTACATCTGGTTTGCCGCCAGAACCGATCCGGACGTGAAGAAGCACAAGGGCATCTCGTTGTTCCTGCTGGACATCGATGCACCCGGTATCGAGATCACGCCTGTATACACGGTTGGAGGCGTGCGGACGAACTCCACCTTCTACGACAACGTGCGGGTCCACAAGAGCCGGCTCGTGGGAGAGGAGAACCAGGCCTGGAAGTACATGACCTCGCAGCTCGACCTCGAGCGGATCGCTCTGTGTCCGGCTTCGCCCCTGACGCGACGTATCGAGGATGCCGTGGCGTGGGCCACGAAGACCCGGATGGACGGGAGGCCGGTCATCGAACATCCAGGCGTGAGAGGGAAATTTGCCGAGATGATCGCGGACGTGGAGGTGCTCAAGCTGTTGAACTGGCAGGTGGCCCAGCTGTTGACAAAGGGCATGATGGTGTACGCCGAGGCGTCCACGGTGAAAGCGTATGGATCCGAACTTTACCAGCAGGTGAACAACAACATCATGGAGATCATGGGGCCCTTTGGGCAGCTGGAGCTGAAATCCCCGTGGGCTCCCATGGACGGCCTCATGCCCGGGTTCTTCCGAAAAGACCTGGTTCTGATCTTCGGGGGCGGGGCGATCGAGGTGCAGAAGAACATCATCGCCATGGCGGGTCTGCTGCTGCCGAGAGGTTTCTGATGCCGGAGGGAAGGGATATGAGTGAGATCGTTGAAAAGGTACAGGCCATGGTCGGGGAGGAGTCCGAGCTTCAGGTCTGCAAGGACAAGGTGAACAGGGCCATGATCCGGCACTGGTGTGAAGCCATGGAGGACGGCAACCCCCTGTACACCGACGAGGCCTATGCGACCGGGAGTCGGTACGGCGGAATCATCGCCCCACCACAGATGGTGCAGGCCTTCAGCACGCCTCCGCTGTGGCCCAGGAAGGAGGGAGCGCCCGATCCCTTTGCAAAAGCGGTGAAGATGATGAACGAGGCCGGTTACTTCGGCATTGTGGCCACCACCACATCGCAGGATTACAGGCAACCCATGCGCCCCGGGGACCAGCTGAGCTTCAAGGTCAAGCTGGCCGCCGTTTCCCCGGAGAAGACCACGCGGGTCGGGACCGGTCATTTCCTCACGGCCGAGTATACCTACGTGAACCAGAGCGATGAGATGGTCTGCCTCCAGTCGTTCACGGTCCTCACCTTCAAGCCGGCAGGGTAGGGAAGGGCTGAAGAACCAGGGAGGAGCCGGTCGCAAGGCCTGGAGCAGAAGATCCTTTCAGGGCCCGACGGGAAAAGGAGATGGAGATGGAATTCAAGTCCGTGTACTGGGAAGACGTGGAGGAGGAGAGCGAGCTCCCTGCACAGTCCCGCGAGATCACCCGCACCACGATCGTTGCCACCGCCATCGCCAGCCGGGATTTCCAGCCGGTGCATCACGACCACGAGGCCGCCCGGAAGGAAGGTGCAAAGGACATCTTTCTGAACATCCTCAGCACGGGCGGGTTCGTGGGCAAGTACCTGACCGACTGGAGCGGCCCGGAAGGGGACCTCAAGAAGCTGACGATCAAGCTGGGTGCCACCGTGTTCCCCGGGGATACGCTCACTGCGGGTGGAAAGGTATCGAAGAAGTACAGGGAAGGGGATGAGAACCTGGTGGATGTGGACTTCCACTTTTCCGTGGCCATGGGGCCGCATGCGTGGGGAACCGCCACCCTGTCGCTCCCTTCCAAGACCTAAGAAAAACTCTAAGGAGGAGGTCGTGTTTGATCCGTACCTAGCCGGAAGATACCCCGTAACGAACCGGCCGAGTCCGGATGACTACCTGATCAGGGACAGGGTGGCCATTGCGGGCATCGGACAGACCGAGTTTTCAAAGAGCTCGGGCCGGAGCGAGGTTCAGCTCGCCTGCGAGGCCATCCGTGCAGCGGTGGAGGACGCCGGGCTGAAGATGGAGGATGTGGACGGCCTGGTGAAGTTTGCCATTGACTACACCGACGAGATGCACGTGGTGAACACCCTGGGCCTCACCGGCCTTTCCTATTTCGCTGAATGCGGATGGGGGGGAGGGGCGAGCTGCTCCACGATCCTGCACGCAGCCGTGGCCGTGGCCGCGGGCATCGCCGACTGTGTGGTCTGCTACAGGGGGATGAACGAGCGGAGCGGGCGTCGCTACGGCCGCGTGCCGGGCACCACATACATCACCGTTGCGCCGAACGATCACTTCGGCTCCCTCATGCCCTACGGATTCGCCACGCCCCCGTCCTGGGTGGCCATGTTCGCAACCAGGTACATCCACGAGTTCGGGGCCACCCCGGAGATGTTCGGTGCGATCTCCGTGGTCCTCAGGGACTATGCCTGCCAGAACCCGGGCGCCATGTTCCACGGCAGGCCCATCAACATGGAAGAGTACCTGAACTCCAGGATGATCGTGGAGCCTCTTCGCCTCTATGACTGCTGTGTGGATACGGACGGCGCCGTGGCCGTGGTCCTCACCTCCACCGAAAGGGCCAGGGACCTCAAGCAGCCGCCTGCCGTCATCATGGGTACGACCCAGGGCATCGCCACGCAGGGTGAGATGATGACGAGCCTCTATCGCCCGGTCGTCTCCGGGCTGCCGGAATCCTGGTACTGCGGCCAGGAACTGTGGCGGGTGTCCGGTGTGACGCCCAGGGACGTGGACGTGGTGCAGTTCTACGATGCGTTCTCACCGCTCATTCCCATGCAGCTGGAGGAGTACGGGTTCTGCGGCACGGGCGAAGGGGCCGCCTTCTGTGAAGGGGGGGACCGGCTCCGCCTGGACGGCGAGCTTCCCTGCAACACCTCCGGGGGCCACCTGTCCGAGGCGTACATCCACGGCATGAACCTGATTACAGAGGCGGTCCGGCAGGTCCGGGGCACGTCCACCGCCCAGGTCCAGGACGTGGAGATCTCCATGGTGACCGGCGGGCTCGGCGTGCCCACCAGCGCGGTGCTGTTGAGAAAGGACTGAGGAGACAGAAAATGGCAATGGAATACATTCCGGGCATCCCTCTCCTGCGTCCCTACGTGGACCATGACAACAAGGGTTTCTGGGATGCCGTTCGCGAGCACAAACTCGTTTTCCAGCGGTGTAAACATTGCGGGCTCATCGTGCACAGACCCCGGCCCATGTGCCCGCGCTGTCTCTCCACGGAAAGGGAGTGGGCCGAGAGCGAAGGCAAGGGCACCATCTACACCTATGTGAACTTTGTCTACCAGAATGCAGCCTACCCGGGGATCAAGACCCCGTATGTGGTTGTGGTGGTGGAAATGACGGAAGGCGTACGGTTCATCAGCAACATGATGGAAGAATCGGCGGAGGAGATCTACGTGGGGATGCCGGTGGAGGTGGTGTTCGACGACGTGGCCGATGACCTGACCCTTCCAAAGTTCAGAAAACGAAAAGACCAAGGTTAAACAGAACGAGGGTGTGCAATGGGCGGTATCAAGGGCAAGGCAGCCATCGTCGGCGTTGCGCTCAGTGAATTCTCCAGGGATTCGGGCAAGACGGAGCTCCGCATGACCTGCGAGACGATCCTGGAGGCCCTGGACGATGCAGGGCTCGTGGTCTCCGAAGTGGACGGTCTCGTGAAGCATGCAGAGGACGCCTCGGATGAGCACGCGGTTACGAGCTCCATGGGAATGGAGAACCTCGCCTATTTCGGAGAGGTGAAGTGGGGAGCCGCTCCCTGCGCCATGGTGCTGCGTGCGGCGCTGGGCGTTGCAACCGGCGCGGCTCGGTGCGTGGTGGTCTACCGCGCGGTGAACGGTTCCTCAAAGCTCAGGATGATCCCCAGCATGAAGACCTCGGGCCAGATGTCCACCTCGGACCTGCTTCACTGGACGTTTCACCGTCCGTACGGGCTCACCACCGAGGCGGGGTGCGTGGCCATGATGGCCCGGAGATACATGCACGAGGTGGGTGCCAAGAGTGAGCAGTTCGGATGGGTGCCCGTTGTGTGCAGGGAGCACGGGGCCGAAAATCCGAAAAGCGTGCACTACCGGAAGCCGATTCAGCTGGAAGACTACATGGCCTCACCCTTTGTTGCGGAACCTCTCCGCCGCCTGGACTGTTACGAGGAGGCGGACTGCGCGGCTGCGGTTGTCGTTACCACCGTTGAGCTGGCAAGGCGCCTGAAACAGGCGCCTGCAGCGATCCTGGGAGGCGCACAGAGCATCGTTGCGGAAACGGAGATGATGGCGGGCTTCTACCGGCCCGAGACGGCCCGGCTTCCGGAGATGCGCGACATGGGACAGAGGCTCTTCAAGATGGCGGGCGTTGGGCCCGGGGACATCCGGGTGGCTCAACTGGACGACGCCTACGCCCCTCTGGTTCCCATGCAGCTGGAAGAACTCGGGTTCTGCGGCAAGGGGGAAGGAGCGGCATACTGCGAGGGAGGGGACCGGATCCGGGCAGGGGGCGAACTGCCTCTCAATACCTCGGGCGGTTCCCTTGGGGAAGGGCATATCCACGGGATGAACCACGTGGTGGAGGCGGTCCGGCAGGTCCGCGGCACCTCCACCATGCAGGTCAAGGACGCCGAACTGGCGCTCGTGGCCACCGGCGCGGGCGGACCGGCCGCCGGCCTTATTTTAGCAGCCCGATGAAAGGGTCCATAAAGGCGGGTCCCTGCCAGGGAGATGAAAGATGAGCGTGCAATACAACAAAGAGCATCCCATCCCCGCACCCACGGTGCACCAGGACAACGAGGCCTTCTGGGAAGGGGTGAAGAACAGAAAGCTGGTGTTTCAGCAGTGCAAGTCGTGCGGCAGGTGGCTCCATCCTCCCCGGCCCATGTGTCCGGGGTGCCGTTCCCTGGAGATGGAATGGTTCCCTTCAACGGGCAAGGGTACGGTTTACAGCTGGGTGACCTATCATGAGGCCGATCATCCGGGCTTCAAGACGCCGTACGCCGTTGTCCTAGTGGAACTGGAGGAAGGGGTCAGGCTCGTGAGCAACCTGGTGGATACGGCGCCGGAGGATGTGAAGATCGGGATGGAGGTGGAAGTG
>CAZSUQ010000375.1:0-5720 GCA_964609935.1 uncultured Thermodesulfobacteriota bacterium
GTTCTTTTCAAAAAGGGGAAGAAGCCCGGTGGCTGACGGCTCCACGCTGTTCGGCTTGATCCCGGCATTCTCGAGGAGGGCCAGGTGATCCTCCAGGGCCTTTCGTTTGATGGCAAACGCAATGAGCTCCAGGGTCTTGCCCTTCTGAGATCCATCTCCCACGGGAAGATAATCCATCACCACGTTCTCCGGCGCCTCGCCAAGATCCTTCTTCACCTTCCACTTGAGTGCTTCGGAGAGATCCTTTTCAGGCATCTCAGGCATGGACATGCGACGGACCAGGAGGGTGGGGTGGTCGATGGCCGAGGAGACGGTGGCCTTGGAGATGGCACAGGTCTTCAAAAGGGACTTCAGTGACTCAGAGGAATCGCTGCCGGACCCGGGCTTCTTCTTCCAGGGGAGGCAGCCGATCCTTTCCAGGATTGCCTGACCGCTTTTCTTTGCCTGCACCTGGACCAGCTTGAGCGCATAGGAGCCGGGATCGATTCCCACGATTCTTTTCTTCTTCAAACCCTCACCCTTTCCTGTAACACACTTCATCGCCTCGGAGTAAAACGGCCACCTTCGGAAGATTGGAAGGTGGCCGTTTTTGCTTGAAACCGCGACATTTATTGAGTCGAAGGCGGATGAATCGACGGCGCTTGCTGCTGCTTTTACTTCGCATCGCTCCGGTCGATTCTCGGAGGATCGCTATCCTTGGCCTTGACAAACGTGTATTTGTAACTCCCTCCGTCCACGCTCCACACAGTGTCCTTCAATGTCATTCCATCGGGCATCTTGGAATTCTTTTCCAGAAGAGCCGTCGCCTCCTTGGCGTCTTTGACATAAGCAGTTCCGCGCAGGTAGTGATCCGCGATGTGGTTTGAAATGGCGCTGTTCAGGGCACCGATGTAGGCCTCGCCGGAGGCCTCTCTGGCCTCGCTCTGCATGTTGATGTACCTGGGTATGGCCACAACGGACAGGATCCCCAGGATCACGATGATCATCACGAGCTCGATCAGTGTAAAACCTTTGTTCCCTCTCATCTTTTCACTCCTTTGTTCTTTGTTACCATCTTTCTTTGTTAACGTCCTTGCTTCTGTTCACAATTTGTTTTTTTATTGTCCTTTCGTTTTTCGTTGTTCTTGCCGGCACTATTTCGTAGTGCATGCACCTCCTTTCGTTCTTCTATCCAATCTTCCTAAATCCTTCCTAAATCTTTTCCCCTTCCTAGCGGTCAAGACAAATTGAATAACTAGCAAAAACAGTGCCAATCGCCCTGCTCATGAATTCAGAAAAGCAAAGTGCTGCTTGAAACTGTAGACCGGAACAATGACTTGAAATTAAGGGGTTTCTTTTGTCGCGGATTTGATGACGGGAGGTCTTCTTCCCTGATGATAATAGAGTCTTCATGAAAAACCGGTACGAGCCATGAAAACATTTCAGACACTGTTCATTTTTTTCGTACCGGGAAACCGGACGGCTCATCCCATCCCTCCCTTGGCCAGGTCCATCACGCTCCACATGGGAAGGAAGATGGCAAGGGCCAGAAAGGCCACCATCCCGCCAAGAAACAGGAGAATGATGGGTTCCAGGTTTGAGGAGAGGTTCTTGATGAGGTAGTCCGACTCATCTTCATAATAGTTGGCAACCTTGCCCAGCATGGTGTCCATCTTCCCTGATTCCTCTCCGATGGAGACCATTTGAGCCACCAGTCCAGGGAAGAGCGTACCGGACTTCATCGGTCCGGATATTCCGGATCCTCCCTCCACGGCTTCGCGTATACGGCCGATCTCCCTTGCGACCACGGAATTCCCCACGGTTTCGGCCACCATGTCAAAGGCCGTGAGGATCGGAACGCCACTGGAGACCATGAGGGACAGAACACGGGAAAAACGGCTCATGGCGATCAGAAGGAAAAGCTTTCCCATAATGGGCAGGCGCAGGCGGAATCGATCCCACAAGTATCTTCCGTTCGGCTGGTTGATAAACCTGCGAAAGAAAAACACGGAAACAGTGGTCCCGATCAGGATGAGCAAGCCGTGATTCTGGACAAGGTTGTTGATTTGGATGAGGATCCTGGTGGGCAGAGGGAGATCCATGCCGCGTGAGGCAAACATGGACATGAACTTGGGGACGACAGAGGTCACCAGGATGCCGAAGGCAATGCCCAGGGATCCCATAACGAGCTTGGGGTATCGTGTGGCGGCCTTGATACGCTGCTCCGTGGCCAGCTCGAACTCAAGGAGGTTCGACAGGTTCTCCATGATCTCCTGGAGTTGTCCGGACGTTTCCCCGGAGCGGACCATCCCGATCAGGATAGAAGGGAAGATCTTCGGGTGACAGGATAATGCATCCGACAGGGCGGCGCCTTGTTCCACACGCTGTGCCACATCCTCCAGGGACCGCTTGAGTTTCTGGGAGTGGACCTGTTCGGTTGCGAGCTTCAGACCCCTCAGGATCGGAAGGCCTGCATCGAGCAGGGTAGCCATCTGCCGTGTAAAGATAATGAGTTCCTGTTTCTTCACGGGCCGTATGCGCTCGATCAGGCCCTCGCCCTCTCTCTCCCTGCCCGCGGATTTCTCCACCTGGATGGAGATCGGGAAGAAGCCCTGGGAGTCGAGCTGTGTTTCCACCTCCTCCGGGGCAGAGGCTTCCATTCTACCTCGAACCAGCTTGCCGGAGGGATCCCGGGCCTTGTAAACGAATGAGTATCTGTCGTCCACGGCTTCCATGCATCAACCCGTTTGTACTGTGACCCGGAGCAATTCCTCCAGTGTGGTCGTGCCGTCGAGGATTTTTTGAATGCCTTCCTGACGCATGGTGTTGTACCCATCGTTGAGGGCCACGGTCTTGAGCTGTTCGCCGGAACTGCGCTTCACGATGGCATCCTTGATCTCGGGCCGTACCGACAACATCTCGTAAATCGCAACGCGACCCCGGTAACCCGTGTGGTCACACTCCGGACAACCGCTTCCCCGCCACAGGGTTTTGCCTGCAAGATCAGAGAGCATTGGGTCGTTCGGAACTGCGTCGGGTTCGAGCTCGTAGCTCTCCTTGCACTGGGTGCAGATCCTTCGCGCCAGCCTCTGGGCAATGACCCCCACCAGGGCACTGGAGATCAGGAAGGGCTCCACACCCATGTCGATCATGCGTACGGGCGCGCTCGGTGCGTCATTGGTATGGAGGGTGCTGAGAACGAGATGGCCGGTGAGTGCGGACTCGATGGCGATCTGTGCGGTTTCCCTGTCCCGGATCTCCCCCACCATGATCACGTCCGGGTCCTGCCTGAGAATGGAACGGAGCCCTGCGGCAAAGGTAAGGTTTGCCCTGGGATCCACCTGGACCTGGTTGATGATGTCCATGCGGTACTCAACCGGGTCCTCCACGGTCACGATGTTCCTCTCCAGGTCATTGATCTGATTCAGGGACGCGTAAAGGGTCGTGGTCTTTCCGCTGCCCGTGGGGCCTGTGACAAGGATCATTCCATGGGGCCGGTCGATCCACGACTGGATCAACCCCCGCTGGGCCTTTGAGAACCCCAGATCATCCAACCCCGTGGTTGCATGCCCGGCGTTCAGGAGTCGCATGACCACCTTCTCTCCGTATATGGTCGGCAAGGTGGAGAGCCTCACATCGATCTGCTTTCCGTGCGAGGAGATCTGAAAGCGTCCATCCTGGGGGGCCCTTTTTTCCGCGATGTCCAGGTTGGCCATGATCTTCAAGCGGCTTGCGATGGCCAGTTGCTGATCCTTGGGGGGTTTCATGATCTCCTTCAGGATCCCGTCCGTTCGAAACCTCACGCGGACCTTTTTGGCTGCGGGCTCGATGTGGATGTCACTTGAACCCTCACGAATCGCCCGTGTCAGGATCAGGTTCACCATGCGGACCGTACCCTGCTGCTCGGCTGCGGACTGGAGTTCAGCCAGATCCTCGCTCTCCCCGCTTTCCAGGGAGTCGTCCGCGTTCAGGCCTTCCCCGACCTGTTTCATCTCCTCTTCCAGCCTCGCCACCTCGGGGTACTGAACATCGATCGCCTGTCGTATGGAGGCCTCGTCCGCCAGAACCAGGTTGATCTTGTACCCGGTGATCCTGCGGATTTCATCCGCGGCCTGGATGTCCCTGGGATCGGACACGGCCACGGTGAGTTCGTTCTCCACCTTGAAGAGGGGAATCAGGGTAAACCGACGCGCAAGGTCTTCAGGGATCTCCCCCACAACGATGGAATCGATCAGGAACTGGTCCGTGTGCATCCGGGGAACCCCGAAGTACTCGCTCAGGCCGTTCATCAAATCGTCTTTTTTGGAAGGGCAGGTACGTTGGAGGGCCTTGACGAGGGAGATCTTCTCTTGCCCTTGAAGGGTCCGTGCCTTCTCGATCTCTGTCTTCTCCAGCGTTCCCCGTTCCATGAGAAACTCTTGGAGGCTGGTCCGTCCCAGATTCATGATTTTGATTCTCCTCCCGTTCGGGCTGTTCCGGACGGTCAGGTAATCTCAGGGGTGAGGAAGATCACCAACTCCAGCTCGTCGTCCACTTTCTTCTTCCCCTTGAAGAGCCACCCCAGAGCTGGAATGCGTGACAGGTGGGGAACCCCTCGTTTCGTGTTCCTGTTTTCCTTTTGTAGAATCCCACCGATCACGGCTGTTTCCCCGTTCCCCAGCAGGAGTGTGGTGGTGATGTGCTGCGTATTGATGACCGGCAGGTTGTCTACGGTGAACTCGGAAACCGTGTCGTTTTTCAAAACCACATCCATGGAAATGGATTTGGTAGAGGTGATGTGAGGAGTGACCTTGAGGCTCAGTTCCACGACCTTGAACTCTGTGGAGGTGTAATAATCCGTGGTGGATTGGTAAGGGACCTCCTTTCCCTGGCTGATGGTGGCCGACTCGTTGTCGAGAACCAGTAGTTTCGGGCTGGAAAGGAGCTTGAGTCGGTTGTTGTCCTCAAGAGCAGACAGCTGCATGTCCAGGTTCCACCTTCCGACCTTTCCCACCGCGAATCCTATGGCGCCCAGGGGGTTGGACGTGGGAATGCTCACGGCCTGGTTGCTCGGAAGGGTCGCATCCCCTTTGGTGACGTTGGGAAGCCCGGTGGCATTCTCCAGTGCGCCGCGGACGCCCGTATACTTGCCGCCATTTTGCCAGCCCCCAGCACCGCCCCAGTTCACACCCAGCTCTTCCAGTGCCTTTTTCTGCATGGTCACGACCTTTGCCTCGATCAGCACCTGGGGCACCTTGCGGTCGATATCCTTGAGAAGGCCTTCAACCTCACGGATCTTGATCGGGATATCCTTCACGATCAGCGAGTTGGTCCTGTCGTTGCTTCGGATGCTCCCCCTGGAGCTCAAGAGGGGTTCCACCTGGGGGAGAAAGGATTTCGCAGGAAGATAATTGACGGTCATGGTCTTTACGATGAGGTCCTGAAGCTCCTCGAGCTGCCTCTTTGCCTTGAGGATTTCCTGCTTTTCCTTCTCGATCTTTTCCCTCGGGGCTACCTTGATGACGGCTCCCACCTTCCTTGTGGCCAGCCGGTTTGCTTCCAGAATCGTCTCCATGGCTTCCTGCCAGGTCACGTTGCTGAGCTTGATGGTCATGGAATCTTGGACATCCTTGTCGATGATCACGTTCAGGTTCGCGTATTCGGCGATGAGCCGGATGACATCGACAATGGCCACATTGTTCAGCTTCAGGGTAATCCGGTCCTTTCCTGTCTTCTCCAGAAAGGGCTTGTTTGCCGGAAGG
>CAZSUQ010000376.1:0-5697 GCA_964609935.1 uncultured Thermodesulfobacteriota bacterium
CCGATGGACCACATGAGCACCGCAGGGTGGTTCTTGTGAGCGGCCACCATTGCCTGAAAGTCATTCTTGAGGTCCGTCTTCGTCTCATCGTCGGAGAGGTCCAGGTCGAGCGCCATCCAGAACGTCACGATCACATAGAGGGGTCTTTTTCCGTTATTGTAGGCCCGGTCGAGGAAATCGGTGTGGTCGGCTTCATTGTTCCAGCCCCACAAACGGATGGTGTTGGCGTGCATGTCCCTCAGCAGGGGAAGGTCGCGGAGATAGATCGCGCTCTGGTCAAGCGTGTAGTAATCCCCGTACGGGGGCACGGCCTCTGGATCGATGCCCACAGGAACCGGAGCGTAGCCCACCCCTTTGATGGTGAACGGTTTTCCGTTGACCAGGAGATTTCGCCCGTCTGTGATTACGGTTGTGGGTCGAGCGTTCGCCGCAGGGAGAGCCAGCAGGAAGAAGAGCGACAGGGTGAGGATCTTCCAGGGGTGAAATCCGGAAAATCGATTGGTCACGACCTCCTCATTTCTTTGACAGCAGGACGGATCGGCTTCGAAACATCCTCGGCCTTTCCTCTACCTGGAATCCCTGCTGTTCTGCAAGGGAGATGGATTTCTCGAAGCCCTCTGCCGAGACGTGCCCCTGGGGTTCCGTCATCAACACACGGGCATTCGGCTTCAGTGCCGCACCGATCTCGGAGAAGACCATTTGCTGATCCGGGACTTCGTGAACAACATAGAAGAGCAGTGCAAAGTCGATTTCTCCGGCAAGGTCGTCCAGGCCAAGCGTGTTCCCGGCACACGTCCGTGTCTCGACACGATCCACGAGGTCCGCCTTGCGAGCTCTTTTCTCCAGAGACCTGAGCATCTTCTCCTGTACGTCCATGCACAAAACCCTGCCGGTCGGGCCCACGAGCCTTGCAAGGGGAAGGCTGAAGAATCCCATGGCGCAACCGAAGTCCAGGGCCTTCATGTCCTTTTTCACATACGGTTCCAGGATCTTCAGGGGATCATGTAACAGTCTCCTAACCGGGCTTGCCAGGAGATAACCCACCCAGACAGGGCAAACGTGTTCGGCCATTAAAGACTCCGTTCCATTGGGTTTCAGGGGACAAGGCATAAACCGCTCTCAGTAGCGGGCCTCATGCAATATGCCGGTCAAAGGGGAAGGTCTCCCTTTTTCATGCGCTCCAGCACCGGCTCGGGAAGCTCGCCGCACGCCACCCGCTTGAGAACGGCGAGCGTGTTGACCCTTTTCACTTCCTCGAACAAGCCGGAATGCAACGCAAGTTTGTAGATCATGTAAGGTGCCTGTCCCCCCTGGCCCGGATCCGGAAAGATGTCGTGGATCAGGAGGAAGCCGCCCGGCACGATGTGGGAGGCCCAGCAGTTGTAGTCCGTGTAGGCCGCTTCAAAGGTGTGGCCCCCGTCAATGAAGACCAGCCCGAGGGGGGTGCTCCAGTGTCTTGCGATGGCCGCCGAGACGGCCACGATGGGCACCACCGTTTCCTCCAGGCCGGCGGCTGCAAGGGTCTTCCGGAACCATGGGAAGGTGTCGATCCTGCCGGTGTCCGGGTCGAGAAGGTCCGGATCAAAGTATTCCTCGCCGGGCTGCTGCTCCTCAGAGCCCCTGTGGTGGTCGATGGAGTAGAGGATGCCCCCGGATTCCCTGCACCCGGTTCCGAGGTAGATCGTGGACTTCCCGCAGTAGCATCCGATCTCCAGGCAGGGATGGGAACGGCTTGCCTCCCTGGCCGTCTCGTAGAGGCACATGCCTTCCTCTTCTTCGAGGAAGCCCTTGATCGTATCCGGGAGCGTCTTCAGCAGGCTCATGGATCAGTCGTTCATCCGGTACTGGCCCTTCAGCGAGTAGATGTGGTTCTCCAGGACGCGCTCGAACCGTGCCGTGTCCACCACCGGCTTCCGGATCATCTTCATGCACAGGTCCATCTGCTCGCTCGTGCTGCTCGTCTTGGAATAGAGCTGGAGAGCGAACTTGGAGAAATCCCTCACCATGACATCGAAGATCTGGTCGATCACGTCGTCTTCAATGCTGTAGATCGGCTTGTTCTCGAGGATCAGCTGGCCGTAGGGGACCAGGGTGAACAGCTCGCCCAGGGTGAGAAGGAAGTCCAGGTCCATGGCCTGTTCCTTGGAAGGCGTGGCCTGCATGAGAAAGGTCTTGAACGCCTCGATCTGCTCCTTGAACACGTGCACGTTGGGGATGTCCACGCTGTTGTAGGCGATGTTTGCATCGTGGAACTGGATCTTGCCCAATCCCTTCGTGGCCCCCTGGTTGAACATGAAGTCGTCGTTTTCCGGGCCGTCTCTCTTGGCGATCTCCGGAAACTCGCCGGGATTGAAGAAGTAGTTGCTCATGAACTTGATGATGAGGGCCATGTTCACGTGAACCGTGCCCTCCAGTTTCGGCAGGGCCCGGATGTCCCGCGCCGCCATCTCGAAGTAGGTGTCCTTTTCGAATCCCTTTGCGGAGATCACGTCCCAGAGGTGGTTGATCACGTCCTCGCCCTGGGTTGTGACCTTCATCTTCACGATGGGATTGTAGAGGAGGTACCGTCTGTCCTCCGCGGTGGCCGCGCGCATGTAGTCCGATGCCCGCAGGGCAAAGAGCTTCATGGCCACCAGCCGGGAGTAGGCGTCGGAGAAGAGCTGCCTCACCTGGGGGAACTCGGTGACGTGCTTACCGTAGAGGACCCGGGCGGAGGCATGTTCCAGGGATTCGTAAAAGGCGTGGGTGCAGATCCCGATGGAGGCCCAGCCGAGGTTGAACTTGCCCACGTTCACCGTGTTCAGGGCGGAGTCCCACGCGTCGCGGCCCTTGGTGAGGATGTCCTCTTCGGTAATGGGATAATCGTTGAGCGCGTATTCCGCCACGAAATTCTGGGAGTTGCACACGTTCTTCACGCACTCGTACTTCCCGTGCTTGGAGCCCACAACGAAATAGACGTAATCACCGGAGTCGGTCATCTTGCCGAAGGTGGACACCAGTGCCGCCTCGTTGGCGTTGCCGATGTAATATTTGCGGCCGTTGGCCAGGTAGGTGCCGTCCGCCTGGGGCGCAAGGCTCATGTCCGTGGAGTAGAGGTCTGCGCCGTGTTCCTTTTCAGAGAGGCCGAAGGCAAAGATGCCTCCTTCCCTCAAGAGTTCTGCGGTCTTCTTCTTCACCTCTTCGTTCTTGCCCATCCAGATGGGGCCCAATCCCAGGATACTCACCTGCCACGTGTACCAGTAGGCCAGCCCGTAGAAGGCAAGGATTTCGTTGTACTCGCAGTTCCGGTAGGTGTCCCATCTCGTATCCTTGTCCCCGCCCCCGTACTGGGCAGGGGTGAGGAGCGTGGAGAAGATCTTCTCCTTTTTCTGGAACTCCAGCAGATCCGCGTACCACGACCGTTCATGGTCGTCCCGCTTGACCTTCCCCCTTCCCTTGTTCTCAAAGAAATCAACGGTTTTCTGCATGATTTCTTTTGACTTTTCGTCCTTGTACTCACGGTCCAGCTTCTTGGGGTTGAGCAAAATCATTTTTCGTCCTTTCCCGGGCCCGCTCCCGCGATAGAGGAAATCATAAAAGGTGAAAACGGCCCGATATTGTACCGGCAGAAGGGATCTGTGGTCAAACCTTGGTGTTTGTCTGAATTCCCTCCCCCTATTGCAGGCTGCTAGCTAGTGGACCCAGCGGGCGTACCAGTAGGCATAGCGGAAATCCACCCCGGGGAGCAGGGCGTTGTCCCCCTGGCCGCCGTTGGGCTTGTAGGGGCTGGAACGCCAGTGATAGTTGCTCGGCGGCCGGACCGCGTGCGGGATCGGTTCCCGGGTGATCAGGTCGTCGTTGCGGCCCACCTCCCCCAGGACAGTGACCTGGGTGCCGTCGTTGAGCACGCATCGGCCGGACTCGATCTCCGCCTCGTCGCAGTTCTCCACGCCGTAACCCCAGTAGGGAGGTCCCCGGAAGTCGTGGAGCGTCCGGATACCCCTTTCCATGGCCCCGGCATCCGCGTCCTGCATCATGGTGTTGAAGGCGGAGGAGCCGGTGACCGAGGCGGCATAGATAAAGTCAAAGAGGCTGTAGGCATACTCCTCGGGCTGCCGCTTGAGCCGGGGAGGGTTGTTCCGGTAGAGGTGGGTCTCCGTGAGGAACCGGATCTTCTCGCGCACCACCGGGTCGTGGATGTACCGCTGGGCAAGGAGTGCGGCCTGGAAGGCCATGTTCGAGGCACTGTAATTGGTCTTGCGCCCGAGATTCACCCCCAGCTGATTGTCCTTTGCGATCCTGTCCAGCCCGCGCTCTCCGATCAGGTGATCGTAGAGGTATTCCTCCAGGATCGGATCCTCGGAGCAGTAGGTGAGGGCCCCCAGGATTCCCAGGGACATGAGGGAGTACATGCCGTCCTTGATTTTGAGCCAGGCCAGGTAGACACGGTCCCAGGCATTCTCGTTGATGTAGCCGTGGAACGTGGTACGCATGTCCGCGTCAAAGATCTCCAGGTCAAAGGCCTTGCCAAAGCTCAGGGGGCCGCCGGTGCGCTTGACCATGAGGCTGCGGCCGATCTGGCTTGCATAGAGTTGAAGCTTCTCCTTGAGACCCTCTTCAAAGGAAGGGTCGTTCCGGATGACCTCCCACACGCCTCCGAATGCAGCGGCCCAGCCGATGAACTGGTCTCGGCTGCAGGAGTCCTCCCAGATGTGATTGGGAAAGCGGTTGTCAGCGGAGTTGTCCTCCCGCCAGGTGCCGTTGCTCTTTTCCTCCGGAAGGGGGTTGCCGTCCGGATCGAACAGGGGCGTGGTTTCCTGGTTCGCCAGGCTTGTGGGGATGTCGGTTCGCCCGAAACCGCGTGCAATCACCCCCTCTACGCCGGTGATCTCCACGGCCGTGAAGAGTCCCTGTATCCCGCGAAGCAGGAACTGCCGCGCACGATCCACGTCCTCCTTTGGATAACCGTGATCGCGCAGGGTCCCGTATCGGTAGGCATCCGCCGCAATCCCCACCCCTCCGTAGAGGCCAGCCACCTTGTGATAGTTGGCGATGACGTCAAAGACCGGCCTTCCGGACCAGGCCTCAAAGTCCCACCCATCCGTTGTTTGAAGGAAGTCCTCGATCATCTGCCGGTTTTCCGCCTTCTGTAGGGACAGGGTCACATCTGCGTTGATGCCGTTCCCGAGGCAGTTGAAGATCAGGTGCTGGCGGTCATACCGGTCTGCTTTCAACTCCAGGTCCGGATCGTATCCGTCCTGGCCCGGTCCGGGCAGGAGCGTGGGTGTTGGAACCGCTCCTGTGGCTGTGGAGGTCGTTCCGGTACTGTCACTGCAACCGGCAACCAGGGCCGCGCCGAACAACAGCAGGCCCAACAGGCAGATGCGTGAAGGCTGGCGGGAACGATTCATGATCTCCTCCCATGAAATACATCCGGGGTTGGATCTAAAAAAACAATCCGAGGGATCCATGCTTACACCGCACGAAGGTGAAGGCTTCGCGCAATATGCGGGTTCGCTCGTGAAGAAGCCTGCTTGAAGAACTCAGGATAACGCAGAAGACACGTTGTTTCCAGCAGGCGGGAATTCAGGGGAACCTTTTTTAAAAGGGGCAATCGAATCCTATATATAAAAAGGGGCCCCTCAACCGGGGATTCTTGACACAAAGGCCGTATGCGAAAAAAATGTATTTCAAGGGGAGGTGGAGGGAAACCCTTTC
>CAZSUQ010000377.1:0-5683 GCA_964609935.1 uncultured Thermodesulfobacteriota bacterium
CGGACAGCAGCACCTCGATCTTCAGCCCGGGTTCCTGCAATCCAAAGGGCGCAAGGTCTTCCGGAGACTCCACAACGACCTGTTCAACCCTCAGGTTCTTCAACGCATTGACCATACCGTTCAGCGTGGAAGCGTCCCCCCCGGTTTTCAAGGGCTCCTGGATCAACCACGCCTGCTGTCCGCTCTGTCCCGGTTGGCCTTCCCCTGCCGCTTCCGTCACCTTTTCCATGACGAACGTGCCCCGGGAAGCCGCAACCCTCAAGCCTTTGAGCCCGTCCCAGTCGATGGAAAGAACCTTTTTCTCTTCCTCCGCCCTCTTCTCTTCTTCCTGGGTCTTTTTGTATTCAAAGAAGTACACGTAAGCCCCGAACAGGGCGAGAAGAAGCGCTGCCATCAAGGTCGTGCGAAACTTCATGGTTCCTGTTACCTCCTTCGCCACCAGATTGCGATACCGGCCAACAGAAGAATCTCCGGAAAGATCAGAACCGAGGTGAAAAAGATGCTCTCGGTCTGCTGCGGCGTCATGAGCACCATGGAACCCCGTGTGGCCTTGGGACGGATGGAAATGAAGGCCTCCTCGCCAGCCAGCCAGTTGACCATGTTCAGGAACAGATCCCCGTTGTACATCTTGGCAATGTACTGGTTGTCGATGAAATCCGCGTCACCCACCACCACCACCTTCGCCTCTTTTTTCTCCTGGACCTCGTCTTCCCCGGCCTCCTTTGATCCGGCCTCCCCGCCTTCCTCCTTTACCTCGGCCGTCACGGCAACAGCGATGGACACAGGCCCGTTCACATCATTCGCGGACAGGGTCACCTCGCTCTTCTCGAAAAAGAGATCCAGGTCCGTTTCAGCCCAGCTCTTCGGGCTCGTCATGGCCAGGGGAACCGCTGTCACCCCCTCGGGTTTCTTCTCTGCCGCGGCCACGGACCGGGCCATGTGGAAAAGGGTCTGCTGCTTGAAACCCTCGGTGATCTCATGTGCGCCGTAGGCCTCCACAATGGGATCCACACCCAGCGAAGGCCCGTAAAAAAGCCGGAAGACCTGGTCCACCACCACGTTCTGGTCCACCACCACACCCCACTTGGACAGATAGCGGTCGAGTCCGGGCGCGCCCCTCGGGTCGAGCAGGAACAGGGCATCCCCCCCCTTCTCCAGGTACCTGTCGATAGCGTCCAGCTCGCTCTTCTCCAGGGCCTTTTCAGGGCTTGCCACAATGAGAACCTCGCAGTCTTCAGGCACGTCCTTCTGCATAAAGAGTTGCAGGGGCTCCACAAGATAGTTCTCGTTTTCCAGGGCCTTCTGAACGAAGTTGTACCCCACCTCGGACTCGTCGCTCAGGTCCCTCTCCCCGTGCCCGGTGAGGAAATAGATCTTTTTCTGCTCCGTCTTGGCCACCTTGAGGATGGCATTGGTGATCTCCTCTTCGGTCACACCCGTGATCTTGGTGTTCCTGGGACCGCACTTCACGACAAGGAGGTCGGCGGTGTTCACCTCATAGGCCTGGGCCTTCTCCGGGTGTTTTACCGGATCGATGAACTCGTAACGGAACCTGGAGGAGTAGTGGGCATAGTTCTTGAGCAGGTCGTCCAGCTTGGTGCCCGGCCCTTCCTGAAAAAAGGCCAGGACCTCCACGTCTTCAGCCAGGCTGTCCAGGACCTTTTCGCTCTGGCTCGAAAGGCTGAAGAGCCCGCCTTCGGTCACGTCCTTTCTCCAGGTGTTTGCATTGGCAACGATGTTCACCAGCACCAGGATTCCCAGAAAGATCGTGGTGTACAGGACCGCATTGGCGCTGTAGCGGGTGGACCTCTCCCCAAGGGCCGACCAGAGGCCGCCCCGATTGAAGACGAGGCTGACGATCACCAGCAGGCCGCCCACAACCAGTTGAAAAGCCGAATAGAGTGAAAGCTCTCTCGTGAACAAAAGGGATACGATACCGAAAAGGAGCATGACGATGCCGCAGAGCCCTGCAATCTGGCTGAACTTCTTCATGGAACCTACCTCCATCTCATGGACTCAATGGATCGTTTTGTCAGGAACAGGCCGAACAGGATGAACGTGATGAAGAAGACCACGTGCTGGCTTTCCAGGAGGCCTTTGGGGAAGTCGTCGAAGTGGTCGATCAGGGACAGGTATTGAAGAACCTTGCCGGCCGTGCTCCCCACGGATTCCGCCGGCCACCCGATCACGAAGAAAACGAGCAGGGTCACAAAGCAGATCACCGCGGCCACGATCTGGTTTTCCGTCAGGGAGGAAGCAAACAGCCCCACGGAAAGGAACGCGGCGCCGAGAAAGAAAAGACCGAGATATCCCGTGAGGATGGGCCCCAGTTCCGGGGTAGGAGCTCCATAGTGGAACAGAATCATGGGGAAAACGGATGTCAGCACCATCATGATCCCAAGGAAGAGAAGAGCGGCCAGGTATTTACCGAGAACCACCGCGTTCACGGACACCGGCGAGGTGAAGAGCAGTTCATCCGTTCCCAGCTTCTTCTCCTCGGCAAAGAGCCTCATGGTGATCAGCGGTGTGATGAACAGGAGAATGACGGCCATGTTCCCGAAGAGGAATCCCATGACCATGTCATTCAGGTTCAGCTGCATGACCAGATCCTGCCGCCGCATCATCTGGTACATGTTCACCACACGGTTGAACTGCATGAGCAGATTGAAGAAGAACCATCCCGAGAGCACCATGAAACCGGTCAGGACCACATAGGCGATGGGGGAGACAAAGTAGGAGATAATTTCTTTCCCTGCAATGTGGAAGATATCCCGTAATCCTTTCATTGCATATCCTCCGTCGTATGCTTGAGGAACACGCTCTCGAGCGTGTCCTGTGCGGTAAGGCTTTCCAGGGTATCGTCCGCAACGATCCTGCCCTCGTGGATGATCAGCACGCGCTGGCAGATCATCATGACTTCCTGCAGGATGTGGGTGCTCAGGATGATGGTGTGCTCCCCGCTCAGGGACTTGATGAGCTCACGGATCTCGATGATCTGCTTCGGGTCGAGTCCGATGGTGGGCTCGTCGAGGATGAGCACGTCGGGATCGTGAATCATGGCCTGGGCAAGCCCCACGCGCTGCTTGTACCCCTTGGACATCTTGCCGATGAGCATGTCTCCCCTGTCTTTGAGCCCGCAGCGAAGAAGGACCCGATCCATGGCATCGGAGCGTTCCGCTCTGGGCACGCCCTTTATCTTGGCCACGAACCGGAGGTATTCCCCAACGGTCATCTCGTTGTAGACCGGGGGGTGCTCGGGCAGGTAGCCGATCCGCCTCTTCACCTCCATGGGCTTTTCAAACACGTCAAAGCCCGAAACGCTCACCGTGCCCTCTGTGGCGGGCAGGAATCCCGTGACCACCCTCATCGTGGTGGTTTTCCCGGCCCCGTTCGGCCCCAGAAAGGCGACGATCTCACCTTTCTTCACACGGAAGGAGATATCCTCAATGGCAGTGAAGTCTCCGTATCGTTTGGTCAGTCCCTCCACTTCGATCATGTTGGTTCCTCCATCACTTCAGGAAAACAGAAGGTTGATAAAATGAAAACTGCGGAAGGTTTGAAGCTATCGAAGGTTGCGCTTGATGTAGTCTTTGACCTTGGAAAATGGCGTTTGTTCCTTGAGAAACGGATTGGCCGGCTCGACCCTCAACTGCGAAAACCTGCGGAGCAATTCCTCCTCTTCCTGGGTCAGATTCGTGGGTGTCTTCACAAAGACGTGAACAAGGATGTCCCCCTTCCTTCCGCCGCGCAGGCTGGGCATTCCATGGTTGCGCAGCTTGAGCACGTCTCCGGTCTGGGTGCCGCCCGGGATCTTGAGCTTCTCTGGATCATCCAGGGTGGGAATCTCGATCTCCGCGCCAAGCGCCGCCTGGGGAAAGGTGATGGGGACCTGGCACAGAAGGTCCTTTCCGTCCCTTTCAAAGAACTCGTGAGGTTCCACGTGCAGCATGACGTAGAGGTCGCCGGGAGGCCCCCCGTTGTAGCCGGGCCCTCCTTCTCCCACGAGCCGGAGCCGTGAACCGTTGTCCACCCCCGGC
The DNA here is from genome assembly GCA_964609935.1 of uncultured Thermodesulfobacteriota bacterium. Taxonomy (GTDB): domain Bacteria; phylum Desulfobacterota; class DSWW01; order DSWW01; family DSWW01; genus CAYTRL01. The sequence continues at coordinate 4,038 of CAZSUQ010000377.1, forward strand.
GGGATCTTCAGGTTCAGGGTCTTGGGCTTGAGCACCCTTCCATTGCCCTGGCAGGACCGGCAGACCTCTCGAAAGGCCATCCCCTGCCCCTGGCACCGGCTGCAGGTCGTGGAGATGGTGAAGAACCCCTGGGACCGCATGTGTTGCCCTGTTCCCCCGCATTGCGGGCATTGCTCGGGCGGGCTCCCGGGCGGGTATCCCTTGCCCTGGCAATCCTCGCACAATGCCTCCTTGTTCACCTCCACCTGATTTTCTTTTCCCTTTGCAGCGTCCAGAAAGGATATCTTCAGATCGTAGCGAAGGTCTTCCCCCTGGGCCGGGGCGTTACGCCTTCGACGCCTGCTGCGGGGTCCTAAATCGAAGAAGTCCTCGAAGATGCCCGAGAAGCTGGAAAAGATCTCTTCAAAGTTGCTGAATCCCTGAAACCCGGTGTTTCTCAACCCATCGTGACCGAAGCGATCGTACAGGTTTCGCTTTTCCGGGTCCCTGAGCACCTCGTATGCCTCTGAGGCCTCCTTGAAATTCTCTTCCGCCTCATGATCCCCGGGATTCCGGTCCGGGTGGTATTGCAGGGCCAGGCCCCTGTAGGCCTTTTTGATCTCTGTCTCGGTTGCGTTTCTGTCAACACTGAGAACTTCGTAATAGTCGCGCTTTATCAAGGGAAAACACCTCCCATGGAAGGCCGTTGATTTCAGGTTTCCTTGTTGTTGTTCAGGCCCTTGAGAGCCTCTTCGGCCTGGGCCTTCAGGCTATCGTTGCCTGCCTTCTGAAAGGCGCGAAGGGCATAGGTGTATTTTTTCAGCTCCATGGCCTTCCTGCCCAACTCCTCCCATCCCCGGGCATCGCCTTCTCCGTCCGTTCCGCTGAGGGCAATCGAATAGAGAAAGCTGTCCCCGGCCTCCACGGCAAGGGCCCTGATCCTGGCCAGCCCTTCCTCATGTGATGCCTTCAGGAAGAACTCGGCTGCATCGTAGAGAAGCCCCTGCTCGAGATGCACCTCCCCCAGAGCGATCAACCTTTCCGGGGCCGGCCTGGTGTCGTTCAGCAACTTGCGTTTCTTGTAAGCGTCCGGGAGAGCGCCTTTTTTCATCTCGACTTTTTCGTTTGCTTTTCTGGGAATACCCGACGGCGCAAAGGCCTGGAAACCATTGAACTTCTCAGACTTTGAGGTAATTATTAAAAATAAGAATTCTTTTTGAAAAATCAAGGGTTCGTTCCTGTTTTTTCTTGTTTTGTGTCTTTTCGGCCCCAATCTTCCGTTGGAAGCGCTCGTCCCGGTCAGGGACATTGATGTTCGAAAGAATTTCAGGTTATGATTCGAGAAAGGGATCCAGGCCCGGAGGGCCGGGGTTCGTGAATGACAATGAAAAGGAGAGGAAATCCCCTTTCCCGCATCAAGAAAACAAAGGAGACCCGAATGAGTTCTTTCAGCCCACGGATGCGGCTCCTGCTGCTCTTCCTGGCCCTTTCCGTCCCCCTTGTTGTGCAATGCGGTTCCGGATCCGATGGCGGGGGCGTCTGGTTTCCCCCGCTTACCTGTGACAAAGAACTCCTTACAGGTGGGACCTACCTTTTCACGGTAACCCTTCTGGGCGATTGCTTCGAAGGTTATTCACAGACGATCAGGGACATCTTCAACAATACGC
>CAZSUQ010000378.1:0-4140 GCA_964609935.1 uncultured Thermodesulfobacteriota bacterium
CAGGATGATCAGGGCCGGCCCGGAGCAGAACGCGGAAGCAAGAAACCGGGGAGCCAGGATCGATGCGTTCCAGAACGGGCGCGCGGCCAGGCCGTTGAAAAGAAATGCCGTTACCGTGTGAATGCTCACCGCCCAGGGGATGGACAGGAGGATGAAGGGGAGGATGAAGCGCATGTTTGGTTCTTGTTTCTGATAGGCCTTGTACAACAGGTACCCTGCGATGAACACCACCAGCAGCAAGTAGGTGTCCACCACCACCAGATCCCAGCTCAGCATGGATATGGGGGCGTTGAGTCTCCCCAGCCATGGGATCAGGTGCCAGAACCTGTCCGGGCGCCCGAGGTCGGCCGTAACAAAGAACAGGACCATGAGAATCGCACTTGCGGCCAGGGCCTCTGCCACGATCACGATCTCCTTGATCGGCCCGAAATCGTAAAGATAGGCCGGAATGATCAACAGGACCGCGGCAGCGGCAACACCCACCAGAAAGGTGAAATTGCCGATGTACAACCCCCAGGACACGTAACTGGTCATGCCCGTTACCTGGAGCCCGTGATAGAGCTGGTAGCCCCAAGCCCCGAATCCCACGAACATCACGAGCAGAAGAAGGCCGACCCAGGCGTAGTAGCCCGGCGGACCTTGCAGCAGTCTTTTAAAGGCACGATAAAGGAAACCGGATCGATCCACGACTCGCCTCACGTGTCAGGTTGCAAAGAAGTAAAAGAACTTGGGTTGCGTGTTCAACTCTTCCTTCAGCCGGAAAACCCGCTTGTTCTTGAGTATCCAGCTGATTTCGCTGTTCGGGTCCAGGAGATTCCCGAATTTGCGGGCCCCCACAGGGCAGGCCTCCACGCAGGCCGTGTACTTCCCCTTTCGCACACGCTGGATGCACCACTGGCATTTTTCCATGACGTTGCGCATGCGCGGGCGGTTCCCTAAATAGTGCGTGTTCGGGTTCACCTCGTCCTTGGGGATGTGCGGGTCGCCCCAGTTGAACCAGCGGGCCTGGTAGGGGCAGGCGGCCATGCAGTAGCGGCACCCGATGCACCAGTTGTAGTCCACCACCACGATCCCATCGGGCTCCTTCCATGTGGCCTGCACCGGGCAGGCCTTGTGGCAGGGGGAGTTCTCACAGTGCTGGCACTGGACCGGCATGTAATAGTACCCCTCTTCAGGAACCCTGTCCGCGTCGTAGTAAATCGTCGCCTCTTCCATGTCCATCTGCCCGTCCTCGTGGCGCAACACGCGGATGTACTGGATCTGAGGATCGCGGCTCAAGTTGTTTTCCTCAACGCAGGCGTACACACACTTCCGGCAGCCGATGCATCGCTGGATGTCCATGGCGTAACCGAACAGGGCCCCATCCACGGGCCCCTCGGTGCCCACCACGAAATCCTTGCCGTACTTCTCCTTGTACTGGGCCTCCAGCCTCTTTACGATCTTCGCCAGGTCCTCCTTGGACAATTTCGTGAAGTGCTGCTGCACGAAGGCCTGAAAGTCACAGGCGCTGACCGCGAGCATTCCTGCCACGCCCGCAGATCCTGCCAGGAACTTTCGCCGGTCCAGGAGCGGGCCCTTCCCTTCCCCGCCTGCGGCCCCACTTCCACTGGAAGGAACAGGCCTCTGCCTGACCTGCCTCTCCGGGTTTTCTTTGTTCTTTTTATATCTATTTTTCATAGGGCGGATCCCTTAATGACTGCCAGAGGCCAATTTGGGCGTTCTCGGTTTCCGGGGAGGCGGCATGGGCTTGATGGGCACGAACCGGGGGGTATGGGGGTTGTGACACTGCGTGCAGAGCATGTAGGTCTTCTTCCCGTTCCAGTTGCCGGTCCGCTTGCCGTGGATCCCCTGGCGCCAGTCCCTGTACTTTGTCCCGTGGCACTTGCCGCACAACTCATAGGACCGTTCAAAGGTAATGTTCACTCCGTCGCTCAGGGGGAGAAGATGTTCCCGATCCGTGGGGTTGTGGCAGTCCAGGCACCAGACCCGCACCCCTCCGTGATTCAACCGGATGTTGGTGTGCACGCGGAGAACCTCTTCACGGGTCCAGTTGATCTCGAAATCCTTTTCAGGACCGTGGCAGGCGCGGCAAGGGGTGATGGTCTTGGGCAGGGGCTTGAGGGGAACCGGGAATTCCTGGTTCTCCCCGGTTTCAGACCCCTTTGTGCCCGGCAATACCGTTTTTCCCACTGCCGGGGCAACAACAACCACCGGGTCATCTGCCCTGACAGCGAGAGCAAAGGCCATGATGGCCAGTGCCACAACCATGGAAACCGTTATCAGCGTTCGGTAGCTCCCTGTCATAGGTCTACTCTTTCCGTATATGGAGCGTGTGGCCGGGTTGTTGTAAAACCGACACAGACGGGATTCTGTCCCGTTTCCTACTTCGCTACCTTGCCACCATACCGCTCTCCGTAGAACTTGTTGAGCTTTTCCAACTCCTCCTTGCTCATCCCATCCTTGTACCAGCGGTGACGCGGGTCGCTGAACACATGCTTGTCCAGGAAGGATTCGGCTTTCCGCTTGCCCAGGAGGTGCTCCACCTCAGGGATAAATTCCGTGTAGAAATGCTTGGCCACTTCATACAGCCCATGCCACCATGCGTAATCAGGCCCGCTCATGGATGCGCCGTGTCTGGCGCGGCGGCCCTCGTGATGCCACAGCTCCCAGAAGATCCAGTCGAGTTCGTCGTCAAAGTTGGCCTTGCTGAGCTTGCCCATCTCGATCAGCTCTTTCCGCATGTTCTTGGCCGGGATGGCGAACTTGGTGTTGTACAGTTCCACCAGATTGTCGAACTGGAGGTAAAACCCTTCGATCATCGGGTCTCCATGACACTGGCGGCAGACATCCTTCATCCGGTCCCTGCGCACGGTCCAGTTCTCCAACTTCTTGGAGACCACGGGCCTCAGGGTCCAGGAGATCCTGTCTCCCACGTCGTGCGTGGCCTTCTGGTTCGGAGTGGCACTGATGTGGCAGGTGGCACAGGTGGCCGTATCCTCGTAGTCCACCCCGGCGACCCACTCCACCTGGTCCACGTTCAACTTGTCGCGAAAGGCCTGGTAGAGGATTCCGTGCTTGGACTCTTGGTAAACCTCGATCTGGGGATGGTCCGGTCCCAGGTGACACTTGCCGCACGCGTCAGGACGCCGGGCCTGTCCGATGGAGAATCTATGACGGGTGTGGCAGGCCGTGCAGCTTCCCTTGCTTCCATCGGGGTTGTAACGCCCGATCCCCGTGTTCGGCCAGGTTTCCGGATCCAGCTTCCCGTCCTTGAGTACCTTGATGTTCGATCCGTGGCACTGCCGGCAGCCCGTGGCAACCGCTGCACCCCCTCCCAGGACCGTCCCCAGGTAATTGTCAAGGGAGTTGAGGATGTCCGCGCCCTTGGCATGATGGGAAGGCTGCTGCTGGTCGAACTGGTCCTTGTGGCAGCGGGAGCAGTCCTTGGGGCTCACAATGGTGGCGATCCAGAACCCTCTGTGATCGTAGCCGTCCGGATCCACCGGGGCCTTCTCCGTTGCCTTCTCGGCACGGTGGCAGTCGTAGCAGTTCACGCCTGCCTGCCCCATCTTCCCGGACCGCCACATCTTGTGAAGGCCTGGTGTCTTCAGCTCGTGGCACTTGATACAGACCTGCCCCTCGGGTGACCCGTAAAGCTTGGGATCCACGCCTCTCTTGGCTTCCGCTGGAAAAGTCCAGAGAAAAAGCCCCAACGCCACCAGGATGAGTACTTTTTTCATAGCTTCCACTCCTGTCGTTTGAACGTATGGATGATATTAAAAGAACAATAACATTCTGGGTTGGATAGAGAGCGGGACTCTAAGATCACATGTGTTATGCGATTTTCTCTTCTTTTTCGATGTGTTACCGCAACCATATTTTTCATATCAGATTACTCGGGTTCTCAGGTGACGGCTACCCTATTACAGAGATAGAGATTTTGTCAAACGCACTGCATTGAGGAGGTCTCTAGATCTTCACGTCCGCCTGTACGTATCCCCACCACTCCGTCCAGCCGGGCAGTCCGCCCCGTATATCTCCCAGCGCCCTTCCCCGGGCAAAGCCGGAAATCCCGCTTTGAATGGTCACGTGCTTGGGCAGGGGGATCTTGACCATGAAATCCAACTCGGCACCGAGGTT
>CAZSUQ010000378.1:4150-5678 GCA_964609935.1 uncultured Thermodesulfobacteriota bacterium
GCTGTTGCCAAGGGGCGTGTCCTTTGCCGAGAAGAACTGGTGGAAGTCAACCATGCAGATCAAGCGCTGATGCGGTCGGATCTTGATCCTTGCACCCGTGTCCATGAGGCCAAGGCCTCCCGTCTGGACAGGGATGTTCAGGAAGAAATCCATGAAGCCGTAGAATTTGTGGTTGGTGGCGAAAAGGGTGTTGAAGACTTCGACCTTGTTGTCCGCGTCGTCATCACCGGAGAGGTAATCGAACCATATGTCCAGGGTGGGCTTCCACGACACGTCCAGGGTGTACCCACCCCGTGCGGCTGCCATCCAGGCGAGGTATTCTCTCCCGCCTGTGATGGATCCGAACTGCCCGTAGGCTTCCGCCTCGCAGTGGAATCCACCCGATTTGAGTTTGATGTAGGGCCCCATGGTCCAACGGCTGCTGTATGCGGCGGCTTCCATACCGTCCCAGACAACAAGCAGGGAAGCATACAGCGGATCCGTGGGCTTCATGCTTCCGTGAAGGATGAACATGTCCCAATCCAGCCCGGTGACACCGGCTCCAACGGTGACGGGTACCGTGGCCGGCGGCGGCGCTGGCAGCGGGTTCGGCACAGTCAATGTTTGAACGGCAGTGTCATCTTCCCGGACCTTTGCGTAGATGCCGGACACGGTGAAATTATTATATTTATAATCGGCCCGGGCTGCATCGAAGGAGCGGCCCTGCTGCGTCCAATTCACGGCACCAATAATGCGTTGCGCGTCGAACGCAATTTCCTGGCGGCCCAGTTTGAGGAAACACCTGTTCTTGTGCTTCAGCACAACATAGCCCTGGTGAAAGTCGATCCCTTGGGAATCATAACCGAAAAGGGTAGCGTCACCCGGGAACCCTGTCTTGGATCTCTCTTCTCCCCACAAACGTACGTCCTGCACCTGGAACACAACATCCAGAAAATCCGTATAGGTGCCCGTGAGTGTGAAACGCGCGCGGTGGGAGATGAAATCCGTATTCGTATTGTTGGTAAAGTCCCTGGCATCACTGAACTCGAAGCGTGGCCGGTACTGGAGGTTAAAGAAAAGCTTGTAGTCACCGTCGCTTGATTGGATCATCAAAGGCGAACCGGCGGCCATGGCCGACGAACCCAAACTTGTAAGGATCATCCCGGTTACTAGAACCAGTAAGATGACTTTCTTTAACATATTGTCCTCCTTTTTCTTTTACTAGATGATGTAATCGTCCATTCTCCAGAGCCTGAAAGGCCCTGCATCTGTTCATCGAAGCTTTTGCTGTATAGAAGTGGGGAAATGGGATAGGGATACTCACCGGGGTAAGATCTAAGCTTTTTTGAAAGGCCTGCCCGATTCCGCTGGCACCCCTCGCGCAGACCTTCATGCTGAGATGCCCAATCCGCCGGCAACAACTGGCAGGATGTCAGGAGATCGTCTGATATCTTTCCCTCAAGGGAAAAGAGTCCCATCTTTTTTGCCCTCCCCCCCCATTTAGAAAAGGGCAAAAAAGATGGGACTCTTTTCCCTTGAGGGAAAGATA
>CAZSUQ010000379.1:0-5673 GCA_964609935.1 uncultured Thermodesulfobacteriota bacterium
GAGGTGATGCCCGATGTTTTTACTCAGGAGATCCTGCCCGCCCTGTCCGCGGGCAAGGCGATCTGCTTCGCATCCGGATACACCGTTGCCTTCGAATCCGTGGTGCCTCCAGACAACGTGGATGTGATCCTCGTGGCCCCGAGGATGATCGGCGCTGGCGTGAGACAGACCTATGTGGAAGGGGGGGGCTTCCCGAGCTTTATCGGTGTGCATCAGGATTTCACCGGGAACGCCCTGCGCACCACCCTGGCGCTTGCCAGGGGAATCGGCTCCACCAGGAAGGGCGTGCTGGAGGTTTCCTTTGCCCAGGAGGCGGAACTCGACCTGTTCACCGAGCAGGGGTTCGGCCCTGCCTTCGGACAGGTCCTGCTGGCGTCCATGCAGGTCCTCATCGACGCCGGGTATCCGCCCGAAGCGGTCATGATGGAGCTCATCCTGTCCGGGGAGTTCGCCTACTCCATGCAGAAGATCGTGGAACTCGGCTTTTTCAAGCAGATGGAGCTCCACTCCCACACGTCCCAGTACGGTTCCCTGACCCGGGCCATCCGGTTCATCGAGGACAAGATGCCCGAGAACATCTCGGTGACCATGAAGCAGGTGCTGGAAGAGATTCGCTCCGGCTCCTTTGCCCGGGAGTGGGCATCGGAGCAGAAGGAGGGGATGCCCAATTTCAGGCAGTTCAAAGAGCTCCGTGAGCTGCATCCCATTGCGGACTGGGAACGGAAGACCCGTCGCGCTTTTCGAATGGGATGAAACAGGAGGAGGTTTCCATGGAAAGACTCGGTCCAACCGAAGCACTGGTCGTACGACAGCACAAGGAAGTGGGCGAGATCCTGACAGGTCTCGAGACAAAGAATCGATACCTCGTTATGGATCAAGTCGGGAACGATCTGTACACGGCAGAGGAGGGGGGGTCCCTCATTCTCAGAACCCTTCTTCGTGCCCTCAGGCCCTTTACGATTTCCCTGGCCGACCCACAGGGAAACCTCGTGCTGCGTCTCCAGAGACCCTTTCGCTTCTACTTCCACCGTCTCGACGTTTATGACAGAGAGGGGAAACTGCTCGGCTCCATACAGAAGCGGTTTTCCTTTTTCCGCAGGATCTATACCGTGCTGGACGCCGCCGGCAGCGAACTTTTCGAGCTCTTCGGCCCGATCCTGAAGCCGTGGACCTTCAAGATCCGGAAGGGGGAGGAGGAGATGGGCAAGATCACGAAGAAATGGAGCGGCCTGCTCAAAGAGGGAATCACCGATGCGGACAACTTCGGTGTTACCTTCCCTGCGGGTTCACCCCTGCTGAACAAGGCCCTCTTCCTGGGGGCGGTCTTTCTGATAGATTTCGTGCACTTTGAAAGCAAGGGGGATCGCTGAACGCAGGCATCGGATCACGTTCTCTCTGATACCGCTTCGATGGCGGACGCGATCCTTTCCGGCACCTCTTCCTGGAGGAAGTGCCCTGCATCGGTCTCCACCACCTCTGCGCCCGGCATCGCCTCCTTCATGCGCTTGAGGGCCCGGCCGAGGATCGGGTCCTTCCTGCCCCACACGAGGGCGCAGGGCCCCTGAAACGCCCGCATCCACTGTTCCACCCTCTCCAGTTCCGGCAGGCTCGGGTGGCCCTCCCTGTGCGGCACCATGCGCGCCATGGCAAGGGGTGCGATACGGTCCCGGAACCGTCTCAAGGGGTATGCATAGGCCCTGGCCACCTCGCCGCGGATGCTCCCTGGGTCCCCCTGAACGCGATGAAGGATCGGAACCGGAAAATTGAGGAGCCGGAAGGCCATGGAACTGGCCAGGGGCAGGCGGGAAAATCGGTGAAAAGGGGTCGTGCGGATGGGTGAGCGCGGCCTGAGCAGGGCGGTGTTCCCCATCACCATGGCCGTGACCCTCCCGGCGGACCGGGCCGCAGCCGCAGCACCGATGGGCCCTCCCCAGTCCTGGCCCACCAGGATCACGTCCGCGAGATCGAGCCCGTGGATCAGGGAGGCGATGGCCTCTGCATGGAAGGAAAGGGAATGATCCCGAATCGCGTGGAGCTTGTGGCTGAGCCCCAGCCCGAACAGGTCGGGAGCAATGCACAGGTACTGGTTGGGATCCAGGTGCGAGGCCACCTTTCGCCAGAGAAAGGACCAGGTGGGATTCCCGTGGATCATGAGCACCGGCCTTCCCTGGCCGTGGTGGATCAGGTGCATGGCCCTTGACGAGATCTCCACCGCCCGTCGTTCAAAGGGGAGCAACCGGTCCAGCCAGGGGGGAAGCTCGGGTGTGTCGCACGCCTTGATTCGATCCGGTTCATCAGGCATTGGGTTCATCCTCTATCGAATCCGCAGAAACATTTTTCCATGGGCTTACGGTAATAGAGATGTGCCAAAGAAGCGTTGTGATTCCCGAAGAGGGAATGATAAGAGATCATCCGGTCCTTGACAAGCTTCTGTTCCTGAAATACGAAGAAGTAGCAAAACGATCCACCGGCATCTGAGGGAGGCAAGCCATGGACTTTGATCTCGCGATCACCAACGGCACGGTCATCGACGGTACGGGCCGTCCCCGTTTCCGGGCGGACCTGGGGATCAAGGATGGGAGGATCGCTGCAATCTCCACCGGCGAGCCCCTCACAGGCTCCGAAGTCCTGGATGCGGGGGGAGCCATCGTGGCTCCGGGGTTCATTGACATTCATTCCCATTCCGAGTGGGTCCTCCCCCTTCCCGACCATGACCGGATCCTTGCCCCCCTTCTTCTTCAGGGGATCACCACCATGGTTACAGGCAACTGCGGCTTTTCCCCTGCCCCTGTGACCGACGCGTCCATCCCCCTGGTGGACGGCGTTTCCGATATGCTCCGGGACCGGGCCTTCCCTTATCGATGGCGCTCTGTCGGGGAATTCCTTGACACCATGGAACAGGACGGCGTCCTGATCAACACGGTTCTCCTCGCAGGGCACGGGACCATACGGTACGCGGTCATGGGAAACCGGACCGGTGAACCCACGGACAGAGAGATGAAAGAGATGTGCGATCTCACCCGGCGGTCCGTTGACGAGGGAGCCTTCGGTTTTTCCGCAGGGCTTGCCTATGCACCGGGTGTGTTTGCACGAAACGAGGAGTTGCTCCCTCTTCTCCGGATGACTGCCGAACAGGGGGGCGTCTTCACGGTGCACGGGCGTGCCTACACCTGGGTCTCGCCCTTCTACCGTCCGGTCATCGTGGGCACACCACACAATATCCGTTCCATCCGGGAGATGACGGGCCTGGCTGAAAAGGCGGGGGTGCGGGTTCAGCTCTCGCACCAGATCCTGGTGGGGAGGCGTACCTGGCTGACATGCGGCGCCGTGATTCGTGAAATCGAACAGGCAGTGGACAGGGGAGTGGACGTGGCCTTTGATGCCTTCCCCTACACCGTGGGCAACTCCACGGTGAACGTGGTGTTTCCGGAGTGGTTTCTGAAGGATTTCCCGAAGAAGATCAACGATCCGGCCGCACTGCGACGCCTCAGGTACGAGAGCAGGCTGCTCCGATGGACCGTGGGGATCGGGTATGCCGACCTCGCCCTTCTCTGGGGGTACACTCCGGAACTGGAGGCGTTCGAAGGGCTGAGCTTTTCCAAGATCGCCCGACGCCTGGGACGGTCCGTTTTTGATGCCTACATGCATGTGGCCCGTGTCAGTCACGGAAAGGCGCGAATCCTGCTGGATACGTACTCCGGTTACGGCGAACAGGACGGACCTCTGAGAAAGATGCTGTCCCACCCCCTGTGCGCCTTCATGACAGACACCATTCTCACGGAACAGGGGCGGCACAACCCGGCCTCCTTCGGCACCTTCCCGAGAATCCTGGGAACCTACAGCCGGGAGGAGGGCCTGTTTTCCCTGGAAGAGGCTGTCCGCAGGATGACCTCCTTCTCCTCGGAGCGGATCGGTCTCGAGGATGTGGGCCGTGTGGCCCGGGGGTTGTGGGCGGACCTCGTGCTATTCGATCCAGAGGATGTGGCGGACAACACCACACCGGACCGGGCCGATGCCCCTCCATCCGGCATCCGGTCTGTGGTTCTTTCCGGAAAGGTCGTGGTGCAGGAAGGAAGGCTTGTGAACGGGACACGCTGCGGCCGCGTGCTCAGGCATTGAGCAGGGGAAAAAGCCTCTTGTGCTTATCATTTCGAAAAGGAAATGCTGCGCACTTTTTGATCTACAAGAATTCTTCCTGTGAGCCGGCAAAGTCACGGAAAACAGACAGCGGCGATCTCTTCTGCATCAGGGCCAGCACCACCATCATCAAAGGGTAGACCAGCAGAAAGCCGGAACCGATCACGAGCTCATCCACAAGACGGCTGTGAGAGGAAGGGCTTCCCTTGCACCGCGACAGGAATGCATCCACAGTGTTGGCACACCTGTTCGCCACGGTCATGACACGCGCCACGGTCTCGATGTCCTCCCGTTCCGCCATGCTCAGGGTCTTGCTTATCTCCTCCTCCATCTCTTCCGGAAGAGGGGCAAAGTTCTGCGATGCGAGTGCCTGAGCAAAGGAGAGAGCCTGTTCCCTTGCCGGGTCCGGTCCGTCCCCTTCCGTCCGTCCGATTCTATTCAACTCATCCCGGGAAAGCCCTTCGTGAAGCGCCCACTGGCTGTGAACGAAATTGCAGAAGCGGCAGGCGTTGGTTCGAGCCACAGCCACCATGATCTCCTCCCGCAGGAGAGGGGTCATCCGCTTCCTGATCCAGATGGCGTAGATCCGGGGCATATGGGAGGAAAGGGCGTTCAGGTGGGAAGCAAGCTCTCCAAGCCGGTAGGTCCTCTTCCGAAAGCCCCCAAAGGGATTGGCAACGGCGTTCGTCATGGATCATTTCTCCATCTTCTCGAAGGCCCTCTTGCCGAGCTCGTCCGAGTAACGGTCCCAGGGATGTTTCTCGCTCTCATCCTTTAGGCGATCCACGACAAAGTGGCAACACGAGGCACCGTGAGGGATCAGGCTCTCCACGGCCGGTACGAACCTCGATTTTCGCCTTGCCTCGATCGCACGGATCATTCCCTCTACAAAGTAGCGCTGCACGCGGCAGTCAAAGGCTGTATAGCGGTCCTGATGAGGGCACCAGAGGATATCGAACTCGCATCGGTCCTGGTTCGTGATCCAGGGCTTCTCCAGGGATGCGTACAGGATGGTGTTGATGCCGGTGATGATGTAGGACGCGAGCTCGATGTCGTCCAGGCCCTCAGGGAACTCCGAGTTCTCGAGCATCTGGTCCGCGGCCTCGTATCCGGCCTGGTTGACGGCCTGTCTCACCATCTTCTGGCCTGCTTCGCCAAAGGTCTCCTCAGCCGCCTTCAGGATGTTCAGCACCGCCGTGGCCTGCATGGTGCCCCACACAAAGAGCACGGCCGGATCGAAATCCTCCCTTTCCTTCATGGCTTTTCGAAGGTTGTCCACGGCCTCGGTGAAGGGGAGTTCCAGATGGACCTTGGCATAGCCTGCCTCTCCTCGTTTCCCTTTTGACCAGATCCCCTCCCGGGAGGAGTAGTCCGGTTTCGGCATGGTCTCGTTCCTCCTTTTTGTTCTGTCGTGAGCCCCCTTTTTATCAGATTCCCTTGCGGCCGTCATTCCCGCTTCCTTGACGTACATCCGTAAGAGGAATTAGAATTTTTCCAAGTCAGCGGACACGATGTTCTGTTCCTGGCCAATCGACG
>CAZSUQ010000380.1:0-5664 GCA_964609935.1 uncultured Thermodesulfobacteriota bacterium
CCGCTGAAGGAGCAATTCGTGTTTGGCATCAGGAAAGTCCTGTACGTTGCCGCACACGATCTCGCCTCGAGACAGCGTGTCCACCCAGTTTCCAAAACCACTCTCTTCAAGCGACACGCCCTGCAGAGCCTGGTCGCTGGCCTGTGGTTCTGTGTCAGGGGCGAGCCAGCTGTATCGCTGGCTGGCCTTGAGCTTTTCATCATCGCTCGTGTGATTTTCAAAGATGTAGACACTGCTCACTTCGGCCGCTTTCCCAAGCCGTTCCAAGATTTCAGGGATGCGGTCCTCCCAGGAACTGGATGTCAAAAAGCTCTCGGCAGCAAAGCTCACGGCCCCGAGGATGGCATCATGGCGGCGGAGTTCCTCCTGGGTGAATGTCTCCTCGGTGATGTCGTGCTGCGTGGAAAGGTAATTGCGGATCCTCCCGTCTTTGTCCAGGTGGGCGCTGATTCTTGCATAGGAGATGAACTCCGTTCCGTCCTTCTTCCTGTTGCGAATTTTCCCCTCCCAGAACCCGTTCTTTTCAACGGTCTCATTGATCAGATGGACCTGAGCATCCGGGTCGGAAGCAGCATTCAAGACGGAGGAGTGTTTTCCGATGAGTTCCCCGCGGTCGTATCCGAAAAGCTCGTCCATCGCCTGGTTCGTGTACAGCATGGTTGATTCCGCAGAGGTGATCACAACGGCTTCCCTCGCGGTTTCGATGACCTCGAGCAGCCTTTTCCGCTCCTCTTCCATATGTTCTTCCCGGGTAATGTTCTCCGTGAACCCCATAACGCCCAGGATATTGCCCTGTTCATCCTTCACGGGATAGCTGCGGAGTTTCCATATATTTCCACGGGACGCGTGAGGCTCGATTTTTTGCTCGGGCTCACCCGTGTCAAAGGATTTGAGGACCGGGCAGCCCTCACAGGGCTTGTGGGATCCATGCCAGAGGTTGTAGCAGTGCTCTCCCAGAAGTTGCTCCCTGGGTTTTCCGATGGCCTCGGCGGTGGCCCGATTGGCCCACTCGACCCTCAAATCCTTGTTTTTGTAGTAAGCGACCAGCTCGGTCATGCTGTTCAGCAGGGAGTCCTTTTCCCGATCGCTCTTCCTCAGGGCGGGCAGGATGTGTCTGTACTCGGCTGCACTCTGTTCCAGCTCCCGAACCCTATTTTCCAATTCGCTGTAAGTCGGCTTCCGGGCCATCGGCCTCTTCTCCTGCTTCTGTTGAAAACAAACGCTGTGCTCCGGAAAGAGAGCGTTTCCCCGGGATGGAGCACAGATTATTATAAATGGTAGAAGAAAATGTTCACAAGAAGAAATTTCTATTCCTTCTCCAGTTCTTTTCAGGGCCCTCCTTTCCAGCGCGGGCAAAAAGGGGAAGAAAAATCAGGTTTCCCTTGACATCCTTCCAGGAGAATCCCTATGATAAAACCAGGTGGTTTGAAACCGTATGGTTTTCTTTGGGAACACGAGCTGATCCATGGTACCTTCCACCGCACCAAAGGCGCCCCCGGGGATGAAAAAGAAATCCGCGGGCGAGGAAACGCGCAACAGGATCCTGGACGCAGGGGAGCGCGTTTTCTCGGAAAAAGGCTTTGCAAGCACCGGAACCCGGGAGATCGCCCGCCTGGCCGGGATCGACAAGTTCGCGATTTTTTACCATTTTAAAAACAAGGAAGCGCTCTACAGCGAGGTGATCGAGCGTTCCTTCTCGCAGATGACCCGGTTCATCGATGACCTCTTTCCCCGGGAGATCCTGTCCGCAGAAGAATTGGAACCTACCTTTGAACGCCTGCTGGAGTACCTCGCTCAGAACACGGCCATCCTGAAGATCATGCAGCGGGAATCCCTGGACTGCACGAATGTGGACATCAGCGGGATCTTTCAGAAGTACTTCAAGCCACTGTTTCGGAAGGGAATCAAGTTCAGTGAGCACGGGAAGAAGATCGGCCTGTTCCGCAAGGACCTCAACTCCAGACAGTTCATTGCTGGACTGTACGCCATGATCATGTCCTATTACACCGACGGGGCCATGATCAGCCTCCTGCTGGGCGAGGACGCCCTCTCCAGGAAGATGATTCGCGAGCGGAAGACCTTGCTGGCAAGGTTCGTTGTGGACAACCTCGTGTAGGAGCCTTTTCATGAACACGGCATTCAGGGACATGAGGTTCAGGCTGCTTGTCATCGGTATCGTCCTCGTCCTTTTCGCTCCCGCAAGGGCCGGTGCCGAGGATGAACCTTATCTACTGTCCGGAGGGGCGGGCACCTATCCGGGTGATTTTTTTCGTGACAAGTTCGCATGTGTGCAGTGGGTTGAGAAAAAGGCCCCTGATTCCAAGTGCCTGGAATGCCACCCGACGATTCTGAGTGAGAAAGACCTGGCGGAGTTGCGGAAAGAGGGATCCGTCTCTCCGGTGGTGCTCATCCATGCACAACATATGCGCTCGGGCAAGGTGAACTTCACGTGCGTCACCTGTCACAAGCATATCGATCCCTATCAGACGTCTTCGGTCGGGGTCCGGAACCAGGTCCCGGCCAACATGTGCTTCAAGTGCCATTTCCCACACGGGCAGGAGTGAGCCGACTGTCCGGGCACGGTAGAGCCAAAAAAGAAACGGATCCCCCTTGGGAAGATGAGCGAAGGTAAACCTGCAGGAAAATACACGGTCCAGATCCAGGGCTTCGAGCACTACCGGACGCGAACCCCCTGCCAGACAGCCTGTCCCCTTGGGACCGATACCAAGGGCTATACCCGGGCAATCGCCGAAGGGGATTACGCCAAGGCATACCTGATCGCAAGGCGTGCGAATCCGCTCGTGTCCGTGTGCAGCCGGGTCTGTCACGCACCTTGTGAGACATCCTGCACAAAGTGCGGAGGGAACGAGCCGGTGTCCATGCGGGCGTTGAAGCGGTTTGTCTGCGACCGGCATGGAATCCGCTCCCCCCGGGTCGTGGAGAGGGCGCTCGAGGACCTGAACCAGCGAAGCGGCCCGGCCCTGGATCGCTCGGGGAACGATGTGCTTGCACTGGCGCACCTGAGAAGGTCTCGGCCGGACCTGGACCAGGATGCAGGGACACCAGGCGGTCGCGTGGCCGTGATCGGCTCGGGACCGGCCGGGCTGGCCGCGGCCCATGACCTCGCCCTGCTTGGTCACAGGGTAACGATTTTCGAGGCCGCTCCCATTGCCGGCGGCATGTTGCGCTGGGGCATCCCGGAATTCAGGCTCCCCAGGGATCTCGTGCAAAGGGAGATTGATGCGGTCCTCAGCATGGGGGTGGAACTCAAGCTGAACAGCCCCATCGGTGATCAGAAGACCCTTGCCGATCTGCGACAGGCTGGATACCGGGCGACCTTCATTGCCGCAGGGCTTCAGGCCCCCAGGCACCTCTCTCTGGAGGGGAGCCATCTGGAAGGGGTCTTCGGTGGAATCACCTACCTTCGCGACTACAGGATGATCCCGGTGGGCAAGACGTGTCTCGTGATCGGGGGGGGCGGCGTGGCCGTCGACTGCGCCCAACAGGTCCTCCGACAGGGAGCGGAAAAGGTGCTCCTTGCATGCCTGGAGTCCTGGGAGGAGATGCCTGCACAGGGATCCGAAAAGGAGGATGCAAAGGAGGAGGGCATCGTCTTCCATCCTTCCCTGGGACCGAAGCGGATCCTGGAGAGGGGAGGGCATGTCACGGGCGTGGAGTTCCTCCGGGTGGAATCCGTCTTCGACCCTCAGGGTAACTTTTCCCCAACCCTTCGGCCCCGCACCGAGGTCACGCTGGCGGCTGACACCGTTATTCTCGCCGTGGGACAGGCATCCGCCTTTTCGGTGGTTCAGGGGGAAGACACCATCGAGACAACGGCAGGCGGTGCAATCTGTGTCGGCGACCGTCTCGAGACAAACATTCCGGGGGTGTTTGCAGGCGGAGATATTACCTCCGGTCCACAGAGTGTTGTGGAGGCCGTTGCAGAGGGACAAAAGGCCGCGAGGAGCATCCATGGATACCTGAGCGGCCGGAAACTGCGCCTCCATCGAAGAGGCTTCATGAAGGTGGTGGAGCCCACCCGGGAAAGGGCCCGCTCAGAGGAGATCCCGTTCCGCAAATCACCCAAAAGGCCCGTGGAGGAGAGGATTCGGGGCAGGGATGAGATCGACCTTCCCTTTCAGGAGGGGCATGCACGGGAACAGGCATCCAGATGCCGGGAGTGCAGCATCCAGACCGTATTCAACCGTTCGCTGTGCATACTCTGCGGGACCTGTGTGGACGGTTGCGTAACGAACGCCTTGAAGATGGTGGGGCTGGAGGAGGTGGAAGGGGACGAGGGATTCCGGAAGGTTGCCGGTGCTGTGCGCAGGAAGACACGGAAGGGCAGGCCCATGACCGTGATCATCAAGGATGAGAGCCGGTGCACACGATGCGGGGTATGTGCACGGCGTTGCCCCACAGGGGCCTTGACCCTGGAAGCCTTTCATTCAGAGGAGGGTTGGGAGTATGAGTGAACCTGTAGACGATGTCCTCGAATGGAAGACGGGGAAAAACAGGAACCGGCGCGAGTTCCTCAGGAGCATGGGCGTGGGATGGGCGGGCCTCTCCGTCCTGTCCGGGCTTTCCGTGGTGGGCCTGATAAAGTTTCTGCTTCCCAATGTGTTGTACGAGCCTCCCACCAACTTCAGGGTGGGGCTCCCGGGGAGCTTTCCGGAAGGGGTGACCCCGATTCCAGGTAGGAACGTCTTCATTGTGAGGAACGGAAACGCCTTTCATGCCATAAGCTCGATCTGCACGCACCTGCGGTGCCAGGTGGGGCATGTGAGAAACGGGTTCCAGTGTCCCTGCCACGGAAGCCAGTTCGACATAAAGGGAAGCGTGATCAAGGGTGCGGCTCCCAGGCCCTTGGACTGGTACGAGGTGATGCTGGCGGAGAACGGGGAGATCCGGGTCAATACCAAGCGCAAGGTGGATCAGGGAACGGAAATCGTTCTGCTTGGTTGAAAAGGGGCTTTCATGAGCCAGGAAAGGTACGGTTTGAAGGCTGCCCTAAAGCGGCTTCCCGGTAACGTCAAGGATTCCATCTTCCGTCACGGCGTGCCCACCACGGATATCGAGCGGTCCGAAGCTGTCTACGACAACTTCTTCCTGCACGTGCACCCGGTCAAGGTTCACCAGAATACGCTCCGGTTCGGATACACGCTCGGCCTGGGGCTGATTTCCTTCTACCTGTTCATCATCCTGGTGGGATCCGGGATCCCGCTGATGTTCTACTACATCCCCTCCACCGAGCTGGCCTACAGGAGCATGAAGGACCTCGAGTTCACCGTCTCCTTTGGAAGGGTTTTGCGCAACATCCACCGCTGGTCCGCTCATGCCATGGTGATCACCGTCTTTCTGCACATGTGGAGGGTCTTTGCCACGGGTGCATACAAGGTCCCAAGGGAGTTCAACTGGGTGATCGGGATTACGCTGCTGATCCTCACCCTGATGCTGAGCTTTACAGGCTACCTGCTTCCCTGGGATCAGCTGGCCTTCTGGGCCATCACCGTGGGAACCAGCATTGTGTCCTATGTCCCCTGGATCGGGGAGGATCTCAGGTACATGATCCTGGGGGGCAACATGGTGGGACAGAGCGCCCTTCTTCGCTTCTACGTCTTTCACTGTGTCGTCTTTCCCCTGTTCATGGGGATACTGATCGGT
>CAZSUQ010000381.1:0-5663 GCA_964609935.1 uncultured Thermodesulfobacteriota bacterium
GCCTTGGTGGGCTCGTCCAGAAGGATCACGTGGGCCCCTTCCTTGAGGATCCGGGCAAGATGAACCGGGTTGCGCGCTCCACCGGAGAGTGCGCCCACCTTTTTCTGCTGATCCGTGCCGGAAAAGTTGAATCGGGCCACATAGGCGCGTGAGTTGACCTCGCGGACCCCGAGCCGGATGGTGTCGTCTCCGCCGGAGATCACCTCCCAGATGCTCTTGTCCGGGTCGAGCACGTCGCGGCTCTGCTCCACGTAGGCCAGTTGCACGGTCTCCCCCTTCCGGACGGCTCCTGCGTCCGGCTCTTCTTCACCTGTGATGACTCGGAAAAGCGTGGTCTTCCCCGCGCCGTTAGGTCCGATCACGCCCACGATGCCGCCCGGAGGAAGGGAGAACGTCAAGCCCTCCATGAGAAGCCGGTCCCCATAGGCCTTGCAAACATCCTTGACCTCGATCACGAGGTTCCCCAATCTTGGTCCGGGCGGGATGTAGATCTCCAGCTCCTTGTCCCGTTTTTCCGCTTCCTGTTCCAGCAGGGATTCGTAGGCGCTGATACGGGCCTTGGATTTCGCGTGCCTTCCCTTGGGAGTCATGCGGATCCACTCCAGCTCCCTTTCCAGGGTTCTCTGCCGGGTACTTTCCGTTTTCTCCTCTTCACGCAGCCGCTTCTGTTTCTGCTCGAGCCAGGAGGAGTAGTTGCCCTTCCAGGGAATCCCGTGGCCGCGGTCCAGTTCCAGGATCCATCCGGCCACGTTGTCCAGGAAGTATCGATCATGGGTCACGGCGATGACCGTGCCTGCGTAACGCTGCAGGTGTTGCTCCAGCCAGCCCACGGTTTCCGCGTCCAGGTGGTTGGTGGGCTCGTCCAGCAGCAGGATGTCCGGTTTCTTCAACAGGAGGCGGCAGAGTGCCACGCGCCTCCTCTCCCCTCCGCTCAGCACGTTCACGGGCGTGTCCTCCGGGGGGCATCGGAGGGCATCCATGGCCATCTCCAGGCGCGCATCCAGGTCCCAGGCGTCCAGCGCATCGATCTTTTCCTGCACCTCGCCCTGCCTTTCGATGAGCTTGTTCATCTCGTCGTCGGACATGGGCTCGGCAAACTGCTCGTTGATGCGGTTGAATTCTTCCAGAAGATCCGCGGTCTCCTGCACCCCCTCCTCCACGATCTCCCGCACGGTTTTGGTCTCATCGAGGAGCGGTTCCTGCTCGAGAAACCCCACCGTGTATCCGGCCGAGAGGATCGTTTCGCCTTCGAACTCCTTTTCAACGTCTGCCATGATCCGCAGCAGCGTGCTCTTGCCGGAACCGTTCAGTCCGAGAACACCGATCTTGGCCCCGTAAAAATAGGAGAGGGAGATGTCGGCCAGGACAGGTTTGTTGTTGTAGGCCTTGCCCACGCGGATCATGGAATAGATGACCTTGTGGGATTCGTTGCTCATCTTGTTTTTTCCTCCGTTCTACCGATAAACGAGTTTCTGTTCCAGGTCTTCCGGCGGCCCAACGAGGCTGGCGATCTGCTTGGACTTCTGGCTGCTCTGCATCCGATCCACCTCCCGGACGGGTTCCACCTCGAGCAGGATCTCCCCTCCCAGGCCATGGCGGGTGAAGAAGGAGGAGGCATGATCAAGGATTCCCTGGCCCACCTTCCGGGGTTCTTCGCCCTGTGCAGGGACAAAGGTGATCCGTATCCGGTTCCGCTCCAACTGCCGGATCTGGAACATCTGGTATCCCTTGACCTCCAGCATAAGGCTCTCCATGACCATGGGAGGAAAGCCGAGGTAGGCGTCATCCGGGGTCCGGCAGTAAAAGGTGTCGTCTTCCCTGCCGATGAGCCGGACCGTGGGGAGCGGAGATCCGCAGGGGCAGGGCTCGTCCAGCGGGATCATGGCGTCCTGCATCTCGTAGCGAATAAAGGGCTGGGTGAAGTTGTGCAGGTTGGTCACAAAGACTTTTTCAGCCTTCTCTCCAGAGGCCGCGGCCTTTCCCTCTGCATCCACGGGTTCCACGATACACCCATCCATGAGCAGATGCATCCTGTGGTGCGGGCACTCCTTGCCCATGATCCACGTTTCCGTTGCGCCGTATGCGTTCTCTACGAAGGCACCGAAGGCCTGTTCGATCGTGCTGCGTGCCCTTGACGTCAGGGGCTCGCTGCTGGTGGAGATGTCCGTGGGTCGGATCTTCAGGACGCCTTCGAGCTGTTTGTATGCCAGGGCTTCCAGCATGGTGGGGTATCCGTGGATCCTGTCCGGCTGGAAGCGGTTCAGCCTCTCCACCATCTCGCCCACAGGGAGGAGGGTGGAGATCAATTCCACCCGTGACATGCGCTTGAGAACGGGAGGAAGGATGAGAAAGGCCATGGGCGTGATGAAGTTCACCCCGGTCCCCGCAACCACGGCTACCCGGATCCCGGTAAAGGGTGCATGGAGGAGGCGTCTGCCACCCCCCTTCGGTTGCGGCGCGGGTGCGGGCTTCAGCGCGTTCAGGGCGAATAAGGTTTCCCATTCATGAAGGTGCTGCGCTGCATAGCCCCTGAGGCCCGTGGTTCCTGATGTGTTCGTGACCACGAAGGTATCCAGGTAGAGCTGCCCGAGGTTGGAGGCGTCTTCCGCGAACGCCCTCACGCCCTCAAGTTTGAGGCGTTTGTCCGTGACCACCTCGTCGAAGTGATCCATGAGAGCGGGCTTGGTGGTCGTGGGAAGGTCCTCGAGACGGAACCCTTGTTGGGGGAGGTCACGGTACAGGTGCTCGTAAAACGGGGCGTTCTTTCTTGCGTGGAGCACGAGCTTCTCCAGCCGTTTCTTCTGGGCCCTTTTCAGGCCCTCCAGGCCCTGTTTCCGTATCTCCTGGAAGCGGCCGGCCTTTCTGAGCATTCTCCACAGGCTCATCTTCATGGGGGCATTCCCGCCCTTTCTTCATGAGGTTGGAGCGCTATTCCCTGTTCGGCGAGAAGCCCGGGAGGTGAAAGTCGGTCTTCTTATTCTCTTCATCCTGCAGGGAAGTGAGTTCACGCACAGGTACGAGCGCCCCGTTCCAGGCGGTGGAAGGTTCCCTCTGCGGGAGGTCCGGGGGTATGGACGCGATCACTTCCCTGGGATTCTTCACGATCATGGCGCCGTTGGGAACCTCCCGGCCCGAGGCAAGCCAGCAGTCGGGACCGATGATGGCGTTGTGCCCCACGCATCCCCCCAGGAAATTCATGCCGGTATCCACCTTCTTTCCTTCATGCTCCACGTGGATGGTCCCCTTGAGCTTCACGTCAAAGAAGTAGGCCAGGGAGGCCATGAACACATTCTTCCCGATAAGGCAAGCATGCATGCGGCCCGCCGAGGTCTTCGGGTAGGTGATACAGAGCTTGCACCATGAGCGCGGGCAGGTGGAGGTTCCGTCTCCGAAGACGCAGGCCATGATGATGCTCTGCTCGTTGATCTTCACATCATCTCCCAGGACGCAGCCCTGTACGAGGCTGTAGGGGCCGATGGACACCCTGTCCCCGAGAATGCACCCCTGCACCGTGGCTGTGGGGTGAATGTCGCAGCCCTTGCCCTTGATGACGAACCTCGAGGCGATCTTGTGCTTGTTCAGTGAAAAGGCGGACAGGGTCCGGAGCACGAGCTTGACCTTGTTGGATGTGAATTCCTTGAGAAGGCGGTCCCCCATGGCCAGCAGGTTCAGGAGCCAGACGTGGACCCAGTGGCAGACATGAAACAGGATCGCGTCTGAGAAAGCCGGTGTGAACTTGACGTCCACGGTGCTGGGGAGGAAGTCCCCGGCTTCGACGGGAAACGCTGACTGCTTCGATTCGATGCACAAAGGAGGGAGCGAATCCACTGCCTGGGGGGAGCCAAGGGGGCCCTTGCAATAATAGAGGCCGTATACGGTGAGCGGACTGCCTGCCTGCGGGTCGGCTTCGGTCCGGAGTTCCTGGATGAAGCCGGTGAACTCGGTGAACGGGCCGCTCTCCGTGGCGCAGGCACCCGGGTTCCCGGCCTGTGCCGCCTTCTTGAGGAGGCGCTTCACCACGACCGATGTGAAAAAGAGATCGTCCTTGAAGAGGAGGTACTCACTGTCCTGGATGCTGCAGGGGTCATCGGTCTCTGCCATCTCGAGCCCGTTGGTCTCCAGGGCATCCCGCTGGTGGTCCTTTAACGACACATTGCAGATGAGGGTCTCCCCTACGGGATCCCCGAACGGGGAAATCCTTCTTCCTGTTTTCCATATGTAGGCCTTCATGCGATGCTTCCCCCCCCGGGGCGGTTTCTCTTTTCAGGTTGGTGGGGCGCAGGATTCGAAAGAACTCTTCTTGCCTTTCACCCTTTTGGAGGATTCTTTTCCTGCTTTTCCGTTTTCAGGACCTTGAAGGAGGCTTTTCGCCTCTGTCGCTCCCTGTCTCTTTCCTCATCCATCCTGCGCTCTGTCTTGGCCAGCTTTCCAGCCAGGCGTTTGCGCATGTAGCGGAGGTTTTTCTCGAGCCGGTCCAGCGATTCGATCAAGGCCCGGATTTCCTCTGGATCCTCCACAGAGGCGCTGATTTCCAGGAGATCTTCAAAGGAATGTCCGTGTAGGTTCATGCGAAAGCCACCCCACTAGGTCTTATACCAGAAGCTGAGCGGTTTTCAAAAAAAACGCCAGGGCCGTCGGCCCTGGCGTTTGGAGAATCGAAAGATAAGAAGCGGATACGGAAAACCCGGATCAGGCGCCTTCCGCTTCCAGCTGCCTGCGCGCTTCCATGTCGAAGAGCACACGCTCGCGCGCCTTGTCGATGCCCAGCTCTTTCCTCTTCTTGTCGATGTGGGCGATCATCTTCTGGGCGATCTCCATGGGGTCGGCTGCCAGATCCCATTTTCCACCGAGCGTTTCCGCGATCCTGTTGAACAGGTAGTCCTGGAACACGGGAGCGCCCGTGACCGGCAGACCCACACCGAAGACGGTGTAAACGCCCGAGGCCACCAAGTACTGGCCGAAGGCAATGGCCTTCTCGCACATCCACTCCGGGGCGGCACCCGCGGCCGGCACGTCGCTGATGTCGTTCCCGAGCCCTCCTGCCTTGACAACCTTGGTGGCGGCCAGCAGGATCCGGCTGTTGTCCACGCAGGACCCCAGGTGAAGCACGGGCGGGATACCCACGGTCTCGCATACTTCTGCAAGCCCGGGCCCGCAGAATTCCTTGGCCGCCTCGGGTGTGAGCAGACCGGCCTTGCCGCAAGCCATGGCGGTGCAACCCGTGGAAAGAACGATCACGTCGTTCTTCAGGAGTTCCTTGATCAGGGTGAGGTGGTCACTGTCATGCACGGTGCGGGCGTTGTTGCAGCCCACCACACCGGCGATTCCCCGGATGCGGCCGTTGATGATGTTGTCGTTGAGCGTGTAGTACGTTCCTCGGAAGGAGCCACCGAGATGGTACTCGATGCTCTCCATGGTGAATCCTGCCACCATGGTCTGCTTCTCTTCAGGGATGATGACCTCTGCGCTGCGATTGGCGAAGTTGTCCACGGCCGCCTTCACGATCTCCTTTGCATTGTCCAGGGCGTGGTGCTCCTCGAACTGAACGTGCACGGTGTTCGGCTCTTCCATCTTGGCACGCGTATTGGTTGTGATCACCTTGGTGTGGAAGCACTTGGCCACGTTGGCCACGTTTTCCATGATGCACTGCACGTCCACCACCA
>CAZSUQ010000382.1:0-3248 GCA_964609935.1 uncultured Thermodesulfobacteriota bacterium
CGGCGATGATGGGGGTTCCGTCGGTGATTTGTGTGAGGCCACTGCGCCGGGGGCGCGAGGGGGAGGAGGCCAAACAAATCGGAGAGGGAACCCCCATCATCTCCGGATCAGGAGCAGACGCGCTCCAGGTCCTTCCGGTAGGTCTTCGGGTCGATTCCGCTTTCCCGCACGATCTCGCTCAGCGTGAACAGCGATTCGATGTCCTGCACGTGCTCCCCGATGTTCCGGCTTCCCTCGTCCTCCCGGTCCACCAGGGCAATGACCTTGAGGATCTCCAGGCCGAATGCACTGGCGGCCTGGATGGCCTTGATCGTGGAACTGCCCGTTGTGATCACGTCCTCGAGGATGATGACCCGGTCGCCCTGCTGTACGTCCCCCTCCACGCCGTGCGACTTGATGTTGCCGTGATCCTTTGAGACCTTCCTGACGCTGAACGCGTTGACCGGAATCCCCCTCTGGTAGCACGTGAGCGCTGCGGCATGGGCGATGGGGTCAGCGCCCATGGTCAACCCCCCAACGGCCTGGACATCCAGGTCCCTGATCATCTCAAAGAGGACCTCCCCGATCAGCGCCATTCCCTCGGCGTTGTTCGAGGTGGGCTTGCAGTCCATGTAACACGGGTGCTTCCTTCCGGAGGCAAGCGTGAAGGGCGGTTCGGTTCGGTATTTGAAGGATTTTTCGAGCAGCAGTTCGAGAAGCCTTGTCTTCGGGCTGTTCATCTCTTCCCCTTGTTCCGTCTCATGGTTTCCTGATCAACCTGTGCGTTTCGAGCGTTTCTCTTGTGCTTCTGGAGAGACCGTCTAAAAAAACACGTCCTTGAACACGTCTTTGGCCCCTGTGGAGAGGGTGCGGAGTCCTCCAAAAACCTCTTTTGCAGCGCTGAGGCTCATGGCCTTGAAGTCGGGTGCGGGCAGACAGCTCGTCTTGCCGATACGGCAGATCAGGCGGAAGGGGACCATGCGCTTCCGGAAAAAGATCTTGCCCTCCTTCACGTTGACCCTTCCGGTGAAGTCCATGTCCCCCTTCACCTCCACGACCTTTCCCTGGTAGGTGGCGGCAAGGTTTTTCGTGCTGATGATCCTGTCCTTGAGGGACAGGATGGCGGACAGGTTGTTTTTGCTGAGGAAGCGCTTTTCTTCCGTGGCAACGGAGGCCGTTTCAATCCCGGCGGTGTCTCCTCCCGCCAGGTGTGCCACCATCTTGTCCGTTTTCTCGGCAATGCCTTCCCCCTTCCCTGTGCCGCTGCCCTCGGCAAGGGTGAAACCCTTCAGGTACACGCGTGCCTTTGCCTCCAGGTTCTTTACCGCCTCTTCCCAGCGGAAACCGGATCCTCTGCAGGCAAGGTTCACGTCCAGTTTTCCGTAGGCCCTGCCCGCGTACTCGGGCTGTGCCAGCGTGATGACCTTGTTCAACTCCACGTTGTTCACCTTCAGCGTGCCGTAATACTGGTGCTTTCCCGCGGCCCGTCTGGCCTCGGAGAAGTCGGCGGTGAAGGTGGATTCCATCACCCCTTTTCCGGGGTGGAGGATCAGGGGGTTCAGGGTCAGGATCTCGTCGCCGTACACGGCCTGTGCAAAGAGACCCTTGATGGCGGTGCGGTTGTACTCCAGGTTCTTTGCGGCAAGACGAACCTGCAGGGTGGAGGTTTCCTTGAGAGCGCGGATCTTCCCCTCCAGTTCGAACTTCTTGATTTCCAGGAGCCCCTTCAGGTGGTGCTCGCTGACAAACGGGGAAAGCCCGGCCAGGCTGTCCAGCGGGAGGATGTTGGAAATCAGCCTGGCTTCCAGGGACGGGTCGGCAGGATCCAGGATGGATCCTCTGGCAGCGAGTTCGATTTCACCGAAAAGGAGGTAGGCCTTTGCAACATTGATCTCCCCGGGCTTGATCCTGGCCTTGATTCCTGCCTGCATGGCCACGTCCGGCGGTTTGTCCAGGAGGTTCCTGTACCGGCAGAGCGCCCTGGTCAGATCAATGACCAGGATGGCCAGCACGTCCTCCTCGCCCTCGGCCCACCTGCATTGAACGGACAGGGGGCCCGCGTAATGATAAACCGGTTCCTCAGCGGCAGCCTCCGGCGGCGGGGCACCTGACACCCCTGCCGGATTCTCCCGAGGTATTCCGTCCGGATCCACGTTTCCATCCACCTTGGAAGGGTCTCCTTCTTTCCTCTCGGGCTTTTGGGCGAGATCCACCCTGGCGATCTCCACCTTCCCGTCCCACTCCTTGCCCTGCTTCTGTTCAAGGCTCACTTCCGCGCCGCTCAGGTCTGCATGGAGCCCTTCAGGGGTCGACAGCCTGAAACTCCCCTCCGATACCCTGGCCATGAGCCCCTGGAGTGTGATGCCAGGCGGCAGGCCCGTAAGGAACGAATCCGCACTCGTCTCGGGGGTGACCCCTTCCGACGGCTTTACGGAAAGGGTTTGTGCCTGCAAGGAGAGCTTTCCCGAGAGCTCGGTCCCCTTTGGAAGCAGGGGCATGAGGGGCTCCCACCTTTCAATCTCTGCGTTGAGATCCTTGAGGTTGATCTCCTGGAATCCCCCGGCCCAGTTCACGTCCCCTTTGGTGCGTATCTCGGTTCCCGGGCCGGTCAGGTGGATGTCCGAGGCGCTCAGCCCCTGGCTGACGGACAGGGCGACGTCAAAAGAGAGTTCCAGAGGGTCTGATATGTTCACCGGGGTTTCGCGGAAGCTCGCCGACAGGTTGGCTGTCTTCACGTTCCCCTTTGCCTGGAACCTGTCTTTTCCCCCAAGGCGTCCGCTTATGGAACAGGCGACCCCTCCGGCGAGGTTCCAGGGCTTTTCTCCCTGTCCCGACCCCTTGGCGAGGCCCTCGGAAATCTCGCACCTGAAGGTGTTGTCCTGCTTGTACTGAACTGATCCATGGAGCCCTGAAACACCTTGTGAAAAGGAAACGCTCAGGGGAATCGGACTGTTTTCCTCTGCAGGGATTTCAGCCACAGAAGGGTTCAGAAGAAAAGAGGTGTCGCGGAGAGACACCTGGGCTTCCTCGATCCCCAGCCACCCGGGCATGGGGATGAGTTCGTGCAGAGGGGACGGAGCGGGCGGAGCCTCTTTCCCCTTTTCCGCTCCTCCCTCCACCGGCATTTGCAGCAGGAGATCGTGCGAGGCAACTTTCGCGAAAAACGGTTTGTCATGATCTTTCAGAAGAACGTGGCTGCTCCTACCCACACATAGCAGCCAGACGGGATGAGTCGGGTAGTTCCCATCCACGCTGGGATAGATGAACTT
>CAZSUQ010000382.1:3258-5647 GCA_964609935.1 uncultured Thermodesulfobacteriota bacterium
CCGCGGATTCCGCTTCGTACGCAGTGTTTTCCTTTCTGCTTTGCGCTTCCTGGACCTTCCCGGGGTCGATCCTGCCCCGCACCTCTCCGGAAACGCCGCCCGAGAGCTTCCAGGGTGAATCCCCTTCCTTTGCCCAGGCCACCTGGCTTTTCGAGATCATGCACTCAAAGGAGCCGTCTTCCCTGATCCGGACCGAGCCCTCGAGCCCGGAGACATCCCCGGCAGGGGCTTTGCCCTCTGCTGTCTCTGTTTCCGCCGTGGAAGGATGCAGGGCGAAGGAACTGTCCCGCAGGGAAACAAGGGCCTCTGCGATCCTCAACCATTGAGGTATGGGGACCAGTTCGTGAAACGGGGAGGGTGCCGCCCCTTGCCCCTTTTCGCTGCTTTGCGATACCGCTGCGTGTGCGAGCCCTCCCCTCCAACCACTCTTTTCCTGTCGTGTCTCCCCGGGACCGATTCCCCCTCTTGCCTCCAGGGCGACACCGCTCGAAAGCTCCCACCGGGTCTCTCCCTGCTGAGACCATCTCACCTCGCTTTCCGAGATCTTGCACGAAAAGGAGAGGTCATCCTCGATGCGCGCGAGCCCCTGCAGCCCTGATACGCCACTCGGGTGCGTTGCAGAGTCCATGTCCGGGGTCAGCATCTGAAAAGACCCGTCCTCGATAAGGACCTTCACCCCTGAAAGGATGAATCCGCCCGGAATGGAGAGAAGCCTGGACAGGGAGGCAGGGACGATGAAGTCCTTCTTTCCGGCCTCCTCATCCGGTTTCCTGTCAGGGGCCTCAGATCGCATGTCGAGCCGGACGGCGGGGGCATCCAGGCGGAGGGTCGCCTTGAGCTCCTTTGTAAACAGGGAGAGCAGAGAGGGCCGGAGCGTGACCTTGTCGGCTGAAACGTCGAGGGATTCCGGGACGCTCCCACCCTTGCCCTTGACGGACACCTGTTCAAGGGACACGGCCAGGCCTCTGTCCCAGGATATGTGAGGGCTGGTAAAGGCCACCTGAACCGGGAGTTCCTCGTTCAGGTAGGACTGAATTTCCTTCTCGTACTTTTCAAAGGGGAAGAAGAAGATGAGAAGGACAACGGTGGCTGCCGCCGCCACTGCCAGGACGAGCAGGGTGAGCAGGGTCCAGAGGGTGAGTCGTTTCAATCGCATGCAAGCCAACCAGGCAAGGAAAAGGTCGAGACCGTCTCGGAGAGCCGCTGAAGAACGCGCATCTGCTCAAACTGTGCCCATGAGTTCAAGGACATGGATGGAAACATGTTCGAAGGATAGTATCCTGGAAAACGAGGCGGCTTTCAAGGTCAAAAGAAGGCGTGAACTCGACCGGAGCCTTTTTCATGCAGTGGTTGGCCGTGCGTGGAATATCGTCTTACTCCTCCTCTTCTCCCTCCTCCTCTTCGTCCTCGAGCTCCTCGAACTCGTCCACCAGGTCGTCATCGGATTTCTGCCCCGCCTTTTTCTTGGCCTTGGCCTCGTCCAGCTCTTCGGGATCGAGATCCAGCTGGACATTGAGATCCGGCGAATCGAGGAGTTGCTTGAACTCCTCGTCTTCGGTTGCGCCGGCCGCCAGGAGCTCTTCCTGATCGGAGTCGGCGAGCGGGATCTGCTCCACCAGCCCCTTGGCGATCTCCCGAAGGGCGGTCACCGTGGGCTTCTCTCCACCCTTCTCCACGAGAGGCTTCGAGCCGAGTTGGAGCTGCCGCGCACGACGCACGGCTGCATGGACGAGTGCGAACGCGCTATCGATATGTTCGAGGCAATCTTCAGCGGAAATGCGAGCCATAACTCCTCCTTCATTCCTGCAGACCAAATGCATGCAATGGAATGCTTTTCGTTCTATAGAAAAGGTCAACCTTAGAAGATTACACGATTTAGCCTAGAAAATAAAGAAGGAATATGTTCTTATACGGGAAACTTTTTCCGGGCCGGTTCCTGCCCGGAGAGGGGGTTGCGGATTCAGGCGGTCCACGTTGAATCAGGAAGAAGGGAACCTTGACGATGAAAGGGGACAAGAGCCTTATGAATATCGGCGTGGTTTTCGGCGGGATGTCCGCAGAGCACGAGGTGTCCTGGATGTCTGCCAGAAACGTGGTGAACGCCATGGACCCGGCACGTTATTGCCCGGTCCCTGTGGTTGTGGACAAGCTGGGAGGGTGGTTCCTTCTCGAGCCCGGGGAGCTCTTCTCGGACAGGCTTGTGCACGAAGAGGACGGCGAGCTCAAGGTCAAGGATTTGAGGGCATTGATTCCGGAGAGAAAGGTGCTTCTGGATCCGGAGGGCGAAGGGCTTCCCCTCCTTCTGAAAGGGGACCGGGAAGAGGGAAAGACCCTGGACGTTGTGTTCCCTCTGGTCCACGGGCCCTATGGGGAAGACGGCACCCTGCAG
>CAZSUQ010000383.1:0-5645 GCA_964609935.1 uncultured Thermodesulfobacteriota bacterium
CAGGACGCCCTGCCCTTCATTGCTGCCCATTACGGGATCGAACCACACCTCGTCCGCCCGGATATCCGGTACGCTGAGGTCAAGGGATGTTGCTACAGGAGAGGCGCCTTCCATGCGGACAACCTGAGAGAGGCTTGCCAGAGCCGGGAGCTGGTCCACCGGAGCTGCGGCAACCACCACGTCTCCGGACCGGGCCCGAACCACCATGTGGACATTCAATATTTTAGATTGGGGTCCCTTCAGTTTCATGAAGAATTTTACGTAGGGCTTCCCATTTTTGTAGTAAACACCCGGAATCTGGGAAAGATCCTTCCCTTCCGAATCTGAACGCAGGGCTTTCTTGAGGGTAAAATCCATCTTCGCTCCGGCATGCGCCGCTGCCGGAGAACCCATCCATACCCCCAGAAGCATCAGAGAGGCAAGGGAAAGAAAGAGACAGAGGGTCATCGGGATTTTCGCTTTAAAATTCACGACAGGCCACTCCCTTTGTTCGTCTTGCGTTTTCCATGGACCGCAGCAGGAGTTCCTCCAATGAGGATACGAACATTCCTTTCGTAAATGCTCCCGGATTTCTTGAGGCAGGGTTCATAAAACCGTTTAAATACAATTCTGTTTCATTATAATGGCGTCGTCATGGAAAAATCAACGTCAAAGGCGACTTGTCTTTTTCAAGACAATGCTCAAAAAAAACACCCCTGCCCTGATTGCAGGAGTTGCCAGATGTGCAGCGAGATCCGGTGTCGCGTATGTCGTGAAGAGAAGCGGAAGCCCAGGAAGATGAGCCTGGAGGAACAGATCGCGCTGTACAACGAGAGAAACAAAGGGCTTCTTTGACCATCCTGAAAACATTTACTCCTTATGGAATGGACCTTCTCGGGAACCTTCCCCTTGCAAGCCCCGCTTTTATGACCGGCTGCCCAGGAACCCCTTCCCCAGCAGGTAGATCTCAGCCGAAGCCTTCCTGGATGCCGGAGGGATCACCCGTTTCACGCTGCGGAACGCGGCCGACATCATCTTGACCAGGGAGTCCAGGTCCTCGCCCTGAAACACCTTGGCCAGAAAGGTGCCCCCGGGAGAGAGGACCGTTTGCGAGAAGGCAAAGGCTGTACGAACCAGTTCACAACTCCTGCAGTGATCCTGAAAGGCAACCCCGGACAGATCCGGAGACATGTCAGATGTAACCAGGTCCACGAGTCCCTGGATCTTCTGTTGCAAACGTTCCTGTTGCTCCGGCTCTGAAATATCCCCTCGAAGTACGGTGATCCAGGACTGGGACAATGGCTTCACAGGCAGCCGATCCACGCCAAACACGCGTCCGGAGGGCCCCACCTCGCCTGCAATCACCTGGAGCCATCCTCCAGGCGCACATCCCAGGTCGAGCACCCTGTCTCCCTTTCGGACGATCCGGTGCTTTTTCTGGATGTCCAGAAGCTTGTAGGCCGCACGGGAGCGGTACCCTTCCTGCTTGGCCTTTTTCCAGAAATGATCCTTGCGATTGTATGCGGGCATGGAGTCCCTGTTCGAAAATACTTGGCAATGGAAACGAATCAGCTTACCGTGTGACCGAGCGGAATGGCAACAGGGAATTCGGGCTTCATCCAAAAGGTGTAGGGGGAAGAGAGAAGAGCTTGAAAAATGACGGGTGGTAACGCATATAACTTTTTCCGTTCTTTCCAGGCAGTTTGACAATTTTCTTGATATTCATAAAATAGTAGAGTTTGAATCTAATTGCCATGAAAGAAGGATGAATCAACATGACGGGGATCCTAGGAAAAAAGGTTGGCATGACGCAGATCTTCGACCAGGAAGGGAACTGCGTTCCGGTCACGGTGGTTGAAGCAGGTCCGTGCTATGTCACGCAGATCAAGACCAAGGAAAAGGACCGCTATACAGCCGTTCAGCTGGGTTTTGACAAAGTACCTGAAAAGAAGCTGAACAAGCCCCGAGCCGGCCACATCAAGAAGTCCGGTTCAGAGCCTGTCCGGACCCTTCGAGAGTTTCGGGCCTCAGAAGAGGAAACCGAAAATCTTAAACTGGGACAGCAAGTGGACGTTTCGCTTTTCAAGCCCGGGGATTTCGTGGATGTGTGTGGGAAGTCGAAAGGGAGGGGTTTCACGGGCGTCATGAAACGGCACAACTTCCGGGGTTTTCGAGCAACCCACGGAACCCATGAGTATTTCCGCCACGGCGGCTCCATCGGTTGCTGCACCCCGCAGCACACGATCAAAGGGGTAAAGATGCCGGGCCGCTACGGTGGGAAACGGGTGACGACCCAGAACCTGACGGTGGTGGAAGTCAGGAATGATGAGAACCTGATGCTCATCAAGGGGGCTATCCCGGGTGCGCGTAATTCCCTTCTTCTCATCCGGAAGGCGGTGAAGAGGCAGCAGCCGTCATCCTAGGCTTGCCCTGTTCAGGAAGCCACTCCCCTCACAGAAGATCCGGGACAGATCGTTACTCCTGCTTGCCCCCCTTCGGATCTGCGACAATGTTGACGGTCTTTGCATGCAGCGCATCCCACCCCATGCGGTATGAGGCCTTCACGCGCTGCCCCACCTGAAAATCGGAAAATGATGCCTGGCTTCCATCCGCCTTCCCGACCGACGACCGTGTATCAATGACAAGCAGAAGATAATCCTTCAGTTCGCCGGAGTCCCCCTGCACCACGATCCATCCCAGAGACTTGAGCCCCTGTCCCCACTTCTCCCACTTCTTCTCACCCTTGTAGTTCAGCGTTCCATAGTCCCGCAGGAATTTCTCGTTCAGCCGCTCAATCGTACCCGTTACCTCGCCCTCTTCAAGCGCAACGCTACCCGTAGGAAAAGCAATGAACAGCGCGCAGGACAGAAGAAGAATCGCCGCCGTTAGGGTGAAAGAATACAGTCTTCTCATTTTCTATTCCTCCTTGCTGGAAATGCCCCTTACGCTCTTTCAAGCCTCGAGTTTTCAATGGCTCAGCGTAACCCAGCAGATGTGTGTTTTCAATAGGCGCCCGGAAAGGTTTTTGATACCACACCTGTTTGCCTGTGTGCAACAGGCACAACGTTGCTTCGCTGAAGGGTGCAGGCAATGCGGCGGGGTCGCCATTCCACGCTTGCGCTGCTCACAGCAAAAGGCTTCATGCAAACTGCGGCTCAAACTAGCTGCAAGGATTCTTTCCTGACAGGCAGCTTTTCATGGATGCCACCCAGGGGCACCCGGTATGGAAAAACTTTTCAGACAACAGGAACAACTATCCACAATTCTGCATCTAATCATTGCCCAAAAATCACAAACTTGGATAACATCTCTTAAATAAAAGGCCTTTTTAGAAAACAGATTATTGGCATAATTCTTGCTGATGATCATCCAGGAGCGAGAATACCATGAGAGCAAACAAGATTCTCCAACATGGAGATGGGAACATGCCAAAATCGGAAAACGGAAGAAAACGCATGAAAAAGGTCAACGGGTTGAACCTGAGAAAGCTGAAGAAGGAACTGAAGCTCATCCCTTTTGATATTCAGAGAGAGGTCCGCTTCCTTGACCTTCTCTTTGCGGAAAGGAATCTGGTGAGGACAGAGGTAGAAAGGGATGTTCTGAGAGAACTGATTGATCGCGCCAAGAAGATGGTGGTACACCACCAAAACAGGCTCGATCGTTACAAGGAATGCTACAAACAGTACAAATCAAAGAAGTCATTCGACACCAACCTTCTCCTTCCGGATGAACTTCTGGGCCTGCTGAAACTACCGCCCCAGGAGTCGGGGTTGCCGCAAGACAAGGCTGATTTTCGAACCGGCACAGACGGGTAATCCCTCAAGGGCTGCTCATCCCTCAAAGCGTGTGGAAGCGTTCACAGAGGATCCTGCGGAACCTCGCCCCGTAAATCAAATCGAATGTCTCCTCCTTGTCCGGGAACAGGTTGAGCGCAATCTTCCTAACGCCCCGGATCAATCGTTCCGCCTCATCCATGCTCATGGGCTGCTGGTAAAGAACCATGCACGTGAAATCAACCAACCTGCGCAGTTGACGAACCTTGTTTTCTTCCTGTTGCACCTCTTCCCGGGTGTACTCATCCTCCCTGTCTTGATCAAGGCCGGGATCGTTCACCTTCTCTCCCCTGAATAAGTTAATTCTATGGTTTATGTTTATCAATCAACCATTTAATTAAATTAGATAAATTACCGCTAGACATAAACAGTATTACGTCCCCTTCCCTGCACTTCTCCAGGAGCATGGGCCCGAGTTCCCCCTCCTCCTTTTCGTGGAATGCCTCCTTTCCCCTGTCCCGGAGATCCCTGGTCCACGCTTCAGGATCGAATCGGTCTTCCGGTGAAACAGCATCGGGTTGAAAAACCTTCTTGCAGAAAGACAGGTCCGCATCCCCGAATGCCTCGGCGTATTCCGTCTGAAAGATGTTCCTTCGGCTCGTATGGGTTCTCGGTTCGAAAACCGCACAGATCCTTCGCCCCGGGAATCGCATGCGAATCGCTTGAAGGGTCTCCCTGACCGCTGTGGGATGGTGCGCAAAGTCATCCAGCAGAAGGATACCCCCCACCTCTGCAATCTTCTCCTGTCTCCTGCGAACGCCCAGGAATTCATTCAAGCCTTTTTTCAAGGCCTCACCCGAAACCCCCAGGTGGTGGAGAAGGCCCAGGCACCCCAGCACGTTCAACCCGTTGTGTCTTCCAGGAAACGGTACAGGAAACCTGCCCCCTTTCCCGTTTCTGCCCGCGACCTCCATCGTCGCTGTCCCGTCCACACGATCCCACTCCAGATCCCCCTTCCAATCGGGATGCCCTTCATATCCGTATGTTTCCACCTTGCAGGAGGCGGTGCGAGCGATTTCAACCGCCTCGGGATATTCACTGCAAACCAGGAGGAGGCCGTCTCTGGGAAGCAGTTGAACAAAGCGGGTGAACTCCCTGCGAAGCGCGTCCAGGTCCGGGTAGATATCCGCATGGTCAAACTCAAACGACGTAAAGATGGCCATCTGAGGCCTGTAGTGGAGAAACTTGGGCTCCTTCAAGAAGAATGCGGAATCATACTCATCCCCTTCAAGAGCAAAGTACGGCCCCTTTCCCAGACGGCTGCTGGAATGGAAATTCTTCGGTACACCGCCCACCAGAAAGCCCGGCTCGTTCCCGGACGCCTCCAGCAGCCAAGCCAGAAGAGCCGTGGTGGTGGTCTTCCCGTGCGTTCCCACCACCACGAGCGGCTTCCGGTTGCACAAAAAGTAGCGTGCAAGGGATTCAGGGAATGATCCAAAGGGCAAACCCCTGTCACGGACGGCCACAACCTCCGGGTTTTCCCTGGACACCGCATTCCCCACAACGACATACTCGGTGTCTGCCGGGATGTTCTCCGGCTTGAATCCGAGCCGAATCTCCACACCCGCCTCACGAAGCAGTTCCCCCATGGGCGGATAGGCCTGGAGGTCCGAGCCGGTAACCCGAACCCCTGCCTCGCACATCAGCAGGGCAAGGGCTCCCATGCCGGTACCACAGACAGCGATCATGTGGACCTTTTCCGGTACGCGCTCTTTTTCTTGCTCCAATGTCCTTCTCTCTTCAGGTGGATTCTGTTTCCTTTTCTCCCGACATCAGGATCTCCTGAAGGATCGTGTCGTGCACCAGGGGCCTCAGCGTCCGAATCGCTGCATT
>CAZSUQ010000384.1:0-5602 GCA_964609935.1 uncultured Thermodesulfobacteriota bacterium
CATACCCGAGAGCGACTTCGACCCACCGCACGACATCTGGATTCCGCCCCTGGTATTCTGGTGGATCTGCAACGACTCGGAGACCGACCCGCACTACGAGGAATCTGCAACGGTCAGCAAAAAGATCGAGCCGGCCCTCATGGGTGCGCTCACCGAGCTGATCTCATCTCCCCCGGCTGGTCAATGAAAAACGCCCACCTGCGGCGTTCGGCTCGTCCCTCGTCGCTGCGATGTACAGGAAGGTTAATCCTTTTTGTATTTCCTGTCATAGAGATCCCTGTCGTAGGGGGCACGTCTGCCCGGGCAGTCTTCCATGGGACACAGCATGCAGTTCTCGTAATGTTCCTTGGAAGGAAACCAGATCCCTGATGCGGACATCCCGGGCTTCATGAGGTTGCTGTCCAGGAGTTCCACACCCACCGACTCCTCCGGGGCCCCCAGGAGATTGAACAGCTTTTGCTGCTCCGTCAAGGGCCAATCCTCCAGGGAGCCGGGGTTCATCATGGAAACCTGCCCCGGATGATGGTGTTCCTCCATGTGGGTGAGCATTTCGAAGATAGCGGCCCGAAGAGCCATCTCCTTGATCTTCTCAGCGCAGAACCTTTTCAGGCCCTCTTCACAGGCAAGGGACCATTCCTCCAGTTCCTGCCCGCAGGTCGCAACAAAGGGAAACAGGCGGTGGACCTTCTCCACGTTCACTGCAAGGACCCGGCTCTGAAAATGGGTGCCGTCAGCAACAACGAAGTCCTCCCCCCTGGACTCGATGAGGCACGCCCTGTAAATCACCCTTGGTCTTGCCTTGGCGCATGCGGTCTCAGCCATGGCCCTGATCTCATCTGCCAGCCTGCTCCCTTCCTTGAGGCGCAGTTCTTCCATGAGCTTGGGGAGGTCCACCGAGAAGGGGACCTCCGTGAGCAGTTCGGTTTGCATGGTTTTTCCCTCTTTGTTTATGGTTCCTTCATCGAATTCCATGAAACCCGCCGTGCGAATCGAGCATCCATTCCTAAAGCATGAAATTCCCTTGTGTTATACCACGTCGTGCCCAGCTCGTATATTGAACGAAGCCTTCACCTGAGAACAGCAAAAGCATGGAACCTTCAGACCTGAATCTTCAATGATTCCAGCGTATTTTCCACGAAGTTTCAAGCAAGTTGCAGACAAGAATGTACGCTTCCGAGGATTCCCGACTCATTTCATTCGGTTTATAAAAGTTCAATGATTTCCTTTTCAAACCAAAACATATTGACTTTCAGAACGACTTCGGATCAAATATCTGGTTCGCCGCTGGATTGCGGAATTCTACTCAACAACCCGAAAACACTGGAAGTTCCTATAGAGATCAGATATCGGCGCAAACCTCCACTGTGATGCCCACCTTGAGACCGTAGCGACCGGGTTTTCGCTCTCTCACCTTTATTGTTGGAATGCTTGTCTCAATCATGGAAAGAACTGAAGCAACGTACAGGAACCTGGAAAGAAGGAGACAAAGATGAGGAATGGAACGACGGGGAAGACCCCATCAGGGATTTTTTATGGGAAGCGACCGGGCAGGAATGCAGGGATCCTTCCCCTTGTGCTGGCCTGCGTTTTTTCCCTGACGCTCGCTGCCGGAACCGTGGAGGCCGACGAGGTCATGATGGCCAACGGCGACCGTATTACCGGCGTGGTGCAGTCCCTTGGAGACGGGAAGGTCAAGGTGAAGACGCCTTACAACGATGCCCTGGAACTCAACTGGGCATCCGTCAGGGGGATCGTCATCCAGGCGCCCACCGAAATCGTGCTGAAGGACGGGACGGCCCTGATGGGAACCGTGGAGGTCTCGGCCACGGGCGGCATCAACGTGGTGACCCAGTCGGCCGGCAAGGTGCCCGTGGGGGACCTGGGCCTGATCGAGAAGATCAACCCGCCAAAGAAGCCCTCTGTAACCTACAAGGGTGATGTGCAGGCTTCCGCCTCGCTCACGTCCGGAAACTCGGACACGGTGAGCGGAAACCTCTCGGCGAAGTTTGTTGCCCGCAGCAAGAGGCAGAGGCTGACCCTTCGATCCGGGTGGAACTATGCGGAGGATACGGGCACGGTCTCTGCAAGGGATGCGAACGGCTCCATCAAGTACGACTTCTTTGTTTATGACAAACTTTACACCTACGTGAATTCCCTCCTGGAGTACAACTCCTTTCAGGACCTGAACCTGCGCTCCACCATCGGCGCCGGACTCGGCTATCAGATCCTCGAGAGTGACCGCGAAGAGCTGGCCTTTGAGCTCGGTGTCTCCTACTTCAACGAGGACTTCAAAACCGCGATGGACGAATCCTTTGCAAGCGGCCGATGGGCTCTCAATGCCGAGTACAAGATCATCCCGGACAAGATCGCCCTGTTCCATTTCCATGAGGGCTACTTCGGCTTCGAAGACCTGGAGGATCTCTACATCCGAAGCGAGCAGGGCATTCGCTTCACGGTGATCAAGGACTTCTACACCACCTTCCAGGCCAACCTCACCTATGACAATACACCTGCGCCCGGCACGGAGGAGACGGACACGACCCTGATGTTTGGTCTGGGATACAACTTCGATCTGTAGGGGTGTATTGAATAGCCTCGCCAGGGATGGAAACACCGCCTTTGCGAGGCGTTCACAAACCAGATAAAGGAGTTTGACATGGAAACAGAAATGAGTGCCGTGATAGAAAAGCTGGTGGCCTTTGGGACCGAGTACGGCCTGAAGATCGTCGGTGCAGTCATCATCCTGATCGTGGGCCGCATCGTTGCAGGCTTCGGGCGACGCATCGTCCGAAGGCTCATGGAAAAGGCGAAAACAGACCCTGCGGTCATCTCGTTTGCAGCAAGCCTGACGTACATCCTGATCATCACCTTTGCCGTGCTGGCCGCCCTGGCCAAGTTCGGTATCCAGACAGCGTCTTTTGTTGCCGTTCTCGGTGCCGCAGGCTTTGCCGTGGGTTTCGCGCTTCAAGGATCGCTGTCCAATTTCGCGGCCGGCGTGCTGATCCTCGTCTTCAGGCCGTATCGTGTCGGTGACGTCATCGATGCGGCGGGTGTGCTCGGAGCCGTGAAGGATATTCAGCTGTTCACAACGGTCCTGGCCACCCCGGACAACGTGAGGATCCTGGTGCCCAACGGGAAACTCTACGGGGACATCATCAAGAACTACACGGCAAACGACACGAGAAGGGTGGATCTCGTCTTCGGCATCGGTTACACCTCCTCCATCCCCAAGGCCTTTGAGGTGCTTTCAGGGCTGCTCAAGGAGGACAAGAGAATCCTGGCGGACCCGGAGCCCACCATTGCTGTTGCCGAGCTTGCGGACTCAAGCGTCAACTTCGTGGTGCGGCCCTGGGTGAAGAAAGAGGACTACTGGAACGTCCGCTTCGATCTCACCCGGAAGGTCAAGGAGAGCTTTGACGCGAATGAGCTCGAAATCCCGTTTCCCCAGCAAACGGTGCACATGCTTTCCGAATCATCCTCGTAGGTGAGGAGACGCCTCTTCTGCAGGCTCTGATCACACGGAGAATCAGGCATTCTCCCGTGGGTCCGAGTCCGCTTCTCCAGAGGATGACACAAAGGGAGAGGGGCAGCCACGGAAGCACTTCCGGCTCCCGCCCCTCTCCCCTCCAATGATCCTCTTTCACCTTTGCCGCAAGCCCTTGACCGCATGCTTCAACGGCCGGCCCCCCGATGAAAGAAGGGGCCTCACCTTCCCCGGATGTGAATCGGAACAGAGAAAGGCACATCATGAAAACGCCGGGCAGAACCGTTTTGAAGATCGTTGGTTTCGTGCTCGCGGCCCTCCTGCTGTTGCTCATCCTGATCCGGCTTGCCCTGCCGCCTGCGGCCGTTCTGCTTGCAGAGAAACTCCTCCCCAGATACATCAAGACGGACGTGTCCCTGGAGAAGGTTGAACTCAGCCTGCTGAAGGGATCGCTCACGCTCAAGGATGTTCGGATCTACCATTTCCCTCATCAGGGTGAAGGCTGCATGCTCCATGCCCCGGAAATCAGGGCGAGCCTGGATCTCGCCTCTCTCTTCAAGGGCCCCATCACCGTGGAGGATGCGTGGATCAACGGCGTGAGCATAGACGTGGTCCGGGATCATGAGGGGGATTTCAACGTGGCGACCTTCATCATGAACCTGATCCCTGAGGCTCCGGACCCTGTCGAGGCCCGGCAGGAGGCCGACCCGGATGGAAAAACCGCCTCGGGTATGCTCATCCTCCTGAAAAGGGTTGCCCTCCAGGACCTGTCCGTGAGCTACACGGACCGCTGGGTCCCGGAGGGCCCGTTGACGGCTTCCCTGAACGAACTGGATCTCCAGGTCACGGATCTACTCATCGACACCTCCTTTGGCAAGGATCCGAACCTGCGCACCCGCTACCCCCACATCCTGGCTCAGGGGCCCGGCCCGGCACAGGCCGGAGGGATCCTCTCCCTCAAGGGACTTCGCGTTCAGAGGCCCGGGGGATTCGGCAAGGGCGAAATCGCCTCCCTGGACAGGATCCTGGTAAAGGTCCGTTCCGCCATGCCCCTGCCCGGCCCGATCACGGTGAGCGAGGCGATCATCAAGTCCCCGAAGATCTCCCTTCTCAGAAGGGAAGACGGGAAAAGAGGCCTGGAACAGATCCTGGATGGCTTTTTTCAGGAAGAACCTGGCTCCAAAGAGGCGCAACAGGCAACACCTTCTCCTCAGGGCATCCCCATCCGGATCCACGAGTTCCTGCTGGAGAACCTGTCCATCGACTATGCGGACCGATCTGTTCAGGGCGAACCGCTCACAGCCGGAATCGCCGACTTGGACCTGGCTGTCTCAAACCTTCTCTTTGACACGTCCTTTGGAAAGGATGCGACCCTGAAAAAACGCTTCAGGGACTTCCTGAAAGGGGAAAACCCGTCCTCCCTCGAGGCCGGAACGTTGGCAATGACGGATTTCCGTATCGGACAACCCGGCACCACAGGGGACACGGTCTCTGTAAACCTTCCGGAGCTCAACCTGCAGGTAAGAGCCTCTTCGCTCTACAAAGGGCCGCTCACGGTTCACGAAGCCTCCATCAACAATGCGGAAGCCAACCTGCTCAGGGACAAGGATGGGATCCTCAACACGGAAATCATCCTGGCAAGCCTCCTGGCAAAGGATCCCCCTGAGCCGAAAACAGAGCAGACAGAAGCGGCCCCGGAGAAGGGGCCGGCTGCACTCCCTGTGGAAAAGGGTGATGGCCCGCCCTCCGGTGACAAAGGCGGATCGTCACCAATAGGCAAGCCCCCAACAAAGAACGCTTCACCCCACATACCTGTTCGGGTCAACAAGTTCACTGCGAGTCATCTCCTTTTTTCCTACGCGGACCGTTCCCTTGCCGGAGACCCGCTCCGGGTCCGGGTGAAGGACGTGAATCTCGAGGTCACCGATCTCACAGTTGACCCGACCATCCCTCTTCAGAAAACCCTTCCCGGCTCTGCCCGGATGACCGCTCGGGTCGTGCAGGAGCCGCTGCCCGACGCACTGCTGGGCCTGTTCGCAAGATTCGGTATCGTGGGCAAAGCCGTTCCTCCAGCAAACGGAGCCCTACGTCTTGCAGGGGCCGAGCTGGACACCTTCG
>CAZSUQ010000385.1:0-5589 GCA_964609935.1 uncultured Thermodesulfobacteriota bacterium
CGCCCATCAAATGTGTAGTCGGGAAACGATATCTATCCCCTCCATGAAAGAACCTGTGATGATGGAAGAGGGATGTCTTCAAGATGATCATAACAGTGTTGTAATGTATGTCGAGGCATTCTATTTCATTTCATGTCTTCGTTTCAAGCAAAAAATTCACGAAGCAGGGTTCAACGAAAAACGAATCCTGAGTCGAAAATCTCTCGACAGTGGACATCTGACGGTGCCAGAAGGTCCATGAGATACCTGAACGTGCCCGAGTTTAAGATATCAAGTGGATGGGTCCACGATCTTCTCACGTTCCCAGATCTCAAGGATCCGGCGGGCAGCCTCTAGCGGGTTTCCCCTGATCAGATCCGGACCCTTTCCTTTCCCTCCGCCTGCTGCGAACCCGAAGGCCCGCCGCATCTTGTCCACCGCTCTCTCCTCGGCATGCGCGGCCAGGCCCATCCCTTTTTTCGGCTTGGCGCGGGTGAAGCGAAGACGCTCCACGCAAGGCGTGGGCCTGGAGCCTGTTCGCCGGCATGGCTCAATACGGGCCTCGGCGGCCCTCATCTTCCCCTGGAGCGAGGGATAGCGCAGTCCGTTTCCGCGAAGGATTCCCAGGCATGCCGGCAGGTCAATGCGGACCTTTTCCCGAATCCGGTTTTTCACACGTGTTACTTCAACCCTTCTTGTACCCTCCCAACGAGCATCCACCACAGAGTCCACATAGGGAAGCCCGGACAGGACACTGAACATGGGTCCCACCTGAGAGGATCCCGTATCCACATCCCTGGTGCCGAACAGGCACAAGTCAGCTCCCACAGATCGGACATGATCCACCAGCCGCTGGGCCACAACGGATCCGTCCGGCTCCCAATCCTCCTCCTGAAGCCAGAACACCTGATCCGCACCGCAGGCAAGAAACTCCTTCAGTATTCGTTGGGCAGGCTTTCCCCCCACAGAGCAGGCACGGATATTGACCCCGCATGGCTCCCTGTCTCTGAGGCCAAGGGCAACCTCCATGGCCAGCTCATCCAGGGGATTGGGAACCGGATCATAACCGGGCAGGTCCTCCACCTTGCGTGCGGAGGAGGGCTCCACAGGGACCGCACTGTTCTGAACAGGCCTTGTAAACACACAAACATGTATGGGTTCGTAACGCACCGGCAAATCTTTTGCCATGGCAAGCAAGTCTTTCCAAGCGTGGTTTAGAGGTTATGAGTTCCGGTCCGGAGACTCCTGCTCCTGTTCAAGCCTGGACGGTTTCAACCCTCCGCCTTCCTCTGTGATGAGGATCCCGCTTCCCGCAGGGAACGGATCATCTGCGGAACAACCTGCGTCGCGTCACCGAGAACGCCCCATGTAGCCGCTTGAAAAATGGGTGCCTTTTCATCCTGGTTAATGGCGAGGATGTACCGGGAACCCTTCATCCCCTCCCTGTGCTGTGGGGCACCGGATATCCCGCATGCAATGTAGAGCTCCGGCTCCACACGTCTTC
Source organism: uncultured Thermodesulfobacteriota bacterium (assembly GCA_964609935.1). Classification (GTDB taxonomy): domain Bacteria; phylum Desulfobacterota; class DSWW01; order DSWW01; family DSWW01; genus CAYTRL01. The sequence goes on from CAZSUQ010000385.1 coordinate 1,484, forward strand.
CGGATTGCCCCACCAGCTTCTCCTTTGACGCCCATCCCAGGTCCACGGCAATGCGCGACGCAGCCACCGCGCCGCCCAGCAAGCCCGCCAGTTCATAGAGCATGGCAAAGTTCGCCTTGCTTCCCAGGCCTCTTCCGCCCGCAACCACGATCTCTGCATCTTCCACGCTCATGTTTCCCGGCGACTCGGTCTCCATGGACACGCGCTCACAATGCCCCGAGCCTTCAGACGAAGGGGAGAAGGGAATCACCTCCAAAAGGGGCTGCCCCTCTCCACCACCGGGCACCGTGCCGGGGATGCCAAAGGATCGAGGGGAGAGCGACGTCAAGCCGGGACCCTGGGAGGTGAAGGAGAGGATTTCCGAAAGCTTTTCCTGCAGTGCGGGCCGGGTGAGTTGCAGAACCTCTCCCACCCGGCGAAGGTAGGTCGTGGATGCCATGTAACCCAAATGCGTGAGGGCCGCCAGTCTGGGGGCAAGGGACAGGGAAAGGGGACTCGAGCCAAACAGAAAGCACCCGGGCCTGTGCTCGAGATAGAGCCGTTTCAATGCAAGCAAGAGCCCCAGTTCCTCAGCCATGTACAACGGAGGAGCACTTGACCCATTACCCGCCTTGTCCAGGACGATCAGCTTTTCAACGCCCAGGGTACCCAGGTAGCGAACCTGGGTATCCTCTGGAGGGACGCCGGTCCAGAGGGCCGTGAACGGCCATCGCGTTTGCTTCCCCACCGACTGGCCGGCGGACAATGCCTCCAGAGACGCCCGCAGGATTTTTCCCTCCGGGCATTCCACCAGCACCCAGCACGACGATGTCGTCACCGATTCTCCCTGATGAAAAGACCTGGCCTTCATCCGCCCCTGGCTGGCATCATTCAAGGGTGTTGGCTGCAACGTATCCTTCGTACACAGCCTGCAGCATGTAACGGGGAGCAACACAGTCCCCCACCCGGGTCAAGGACTTCACCTTCCCCTTCAGGGCCCTGTAGAGCTCGTCGTACGCCCGTCTCCAGTAGGAGAGCACCAGGGTATCGCAGGCAATCTCCCGCTCCGCATAGGTCACGGGGTTGTAGCAGATACACCTTCCGGGGAGCGCTTTCTTGATGAAGGCAAACGTGCTGAACTTCACTTCGTTGTGGAACAGACCGAACATGTGGGCGGCCAGGGTCGGGCCGTCCACATCAAAGACGGAAAAGGCGGGACGCATTCCCATGATCAGCATCTCCACCTTCTTTCCGTGGCTGCAAAGGAAATCCGCCGTGGAGAATCCCTGCAGGTGGGGTTGCAGATCGTAGATGAGGACCTGCTCCCCCGTCTCTTCCTCTCCGGAGAGAACATGCCAGGCCGAGACAACGTGTGCTTCCGGGTCGATCTCCATGGCCATGTCCGGGCCCACGATGTCCGGCGTGGGGTTGGTGATGGGCAGGGCACCCGTGGCCACGAGCACATGGTCCGGGTCCTTTTCCAGGACCATGGCCTCGGTGACCTCCACCCCGCATGTGACGGGCACCTGGAGCCGGGAGAGATCCTTTTCCAGGTTTCTCACGGACTCCATCAGGTCCTCTCGCATGGGAGCCCTGGAGGAAACCAGCACCTGGCCCCCCAGGGCCTCGCCTTTTTCGTAGAGTTCCACCTCGTGGCCCTTGAGGGCAGCCACCCGGGCCGCGGTCATGCCGGCCAGACCGCCCCCGATGATCATCACACGTTTCCGGCTCCTGGCCGGCACCACCTTGAGCTCTCCCTCTCTTCCTGCTTCAGGGTTCTGAACACAGGTGATGGGCAGGGTCTCCTCACATCGGCCCCAGCAGCCCTCGTTGCAGTTCATGCAGAGGCGGATCTCCTCCACCCGGCCTTCCCGGGTCTTTACCGGCAGCTCGGGATCACAGATGGTGGCCCGCGTCATGGCCACCATGTCGGCCTCATGGTTCTCCAGGATCTCTTCCGCGGTGTGGGGGTCCGTGATCTTGATCACCGCAAAGATGGGAAGATCCACCACCTGCTTGATCTCTGCCGCCATCCAGACAAAGGGACGCGGGGGCGTGCCCATGGGGGGAATGGCCACGGCGGCCGTCTTGTACGTGCTCACCGTGACGTGAAGAAAGTCCACCTTGCCGGCCTGCTCCCAGCGCTGGGCTACCTCCAGCATCTCGGGAAGCTTCAGCCCGCACTCCAGAAGTTCGTCCGCACTCATCCGAAGGCCCACCACGAAATCCTCTCCCACGGCCTCCCGTACGGTATCCATGAGTTCCAAACCGAAACGGAGCCGGTTTTCCAGGCTCCCGCCGTACCGGTCCTTTCGGATGTTGGAGTAAGGCGACAGGAACTGCTGCGGGAGGTACCCGTGCCCGTAGTGGAGCTCGACCCCGTCCAGCCCCCCTTCCCTGGCACGGACAGCGGCGCGCGCATACTGCTGGTAGATCTCCTGGATCTCCTCTTCTTCCAGTTCTTTCGGCACCTCCTGTGCAGCAGGGCACGGGACCGGAGAGCAGGACTGCACCGGCAACCAGGAGATCTTGGAAAAGGAGTGGTGGCCGTTGTGCCAGAGCTGGGCAAAGATCTTGGTTCCGTGGGGGTGAACCGTATCCGCGAGATCCCTGTAACGCTCGATGATGGCATCGCTGTCCGCGATGCAGGTGTTCTGAACCGGCCAGACATGACGGGAGATGCTCTGTGCCTCTGTGATAATGAGGCCCACGCCGCCCCTGGCACGGGCTTCGTAGTAATGCTTCAGCCGGTCCGAGGGGAGGTTGTTTTCTGCAAAGTGGGTGAAGTGGCCCGAGATCAGGATACGGTTCGGTATGGTCAGGTTTCGGATCTTGATGGGGGTGAATAGATTGGGGAAGGATTCCATGGCAAGCCTCCTCGGGTTGTTCAGGCCCTGTCTCGGCCTCATACCTATCGCATGAGCCTGGTGGGGTCAATCGGCTCCCCTGTGAAGGACGAGAATCACAATTGTCACTTCTTCAGGTTTGTACACCCGTCTCTTCAATGATGCAAAGGAGGGAGGGCAGAGGGAGGCTGGCGGGTGTACGTTCACAGCACACAGGCGACAAGAGGCCTTCATGCGTGAGCGGCGTACGCCTGGAATATTCGAGTCGTATGTTTCAATCAGACTACGGGGTACCGGCTCAGATCCCCGATCTCCTCCGTTTCCACAAAAGAAGGACGCAGAGGGGAAGGGCCAGGATGAGAAGATAGTTCAGCACATCCGAAGGCAACCCGGAGGCCTGCCGCAACGTGGAGGCCGCGGCCCAGACGGTCGACTCTCCAGGAAGCGCCACGTGCAACGAACCTCCCTCTATGTAAGCCATTACGGGGCGCTCTGAAGCATCCAGCGCCATATCAAAGGGAGGCTCGGAGCCGAATCCTCCAAGGGACAGGGCCAGGGATCCCACGTTTTCAAACCACCAGTTTCCGGGTTGGTCGCATTCCATGGTACACGCGCCGTATCGAGCGCGGCCGTCTCCATCGATCAGTATGATCCGGGGCCGGGCGGAAGGGGTCTGCGCAACGGCCAGTGCATACTCGTCTTCATACGTAAGTCCGTAACGGGCGTACGTGGTCTGTCCTTCCCCGTACTCCACAACCGCGAAATGAGCCGAACCTTCCGAGTCGACCTTCACAGGGGTCACCCAATCCCCGTAAGCCATGAGCGCCGTTACTTCAAGGGTCCAGTTCGATCCGTCCGTACAGTCCTCATCGCAATAGGCATGGAAGACGCCCTGCATACCCATGGTAAATCCCTGGTTGAACAGAAGGTGCGGGCCGCCCTCCCCTGCTGCCGGACGATTCATGTCCATGGAATAATGGATAATAGGCCAAATGAGATCTCCTGAAAGAACGGCGCCACACGCCCAGTTCAGAAGATCGTCGCAACCGCTGTCGCATCCGCCGTAGAGGACGGACGATCCGCCGGCCGTGCTTACACGCGGGTTGCCGGCCGCATCCAGGGCCAGCCCGTACGCGGGGTACGGGTACCCGTAAACAGGGTCCTCACAGGAGAGAGAAAGCGGCGAGGTCCATGAGGCAGGGTCCGAGCATTCTCCCGCACAGCTCTTATCCTGGATTATGCGGGAGGAATGCTGAAAAGCTACTCGCAATTCCTTCAAAT